>NZ_AUGI01000043.1 GCF_000422585.1 Hugenholtzia roseola DSM 9546 | reverse complement strand
CTATGAAAGGTTACATGGCTGGGGACACCATGTTTTAGCTTGAAATGCCGAACAAACAAATCTTCTTGAGCTTTACAAAAAGATGCCATTTTACGGCTACTTTCATAACCACAAGCAATGCTTAGAAATATCATCCACATCATCGCATCAAACGGATAGCGTTGCCCGACCCGACGACGAGGGTCTTGCATTTGGCTGATAAAGAGAGAAAAGTCCATAAACCAAATTTTGTTTCGCAGTAGAAAATGCAAAGATAGCTTTTTTTACAGAACTTAACATCACTGCCCTCTGGCGGCGTACTCCCACTGCGCCTCCGAAGGCAGAGAGCCGCCATAGAAGCGGCAAAATTCAGATGCGCCATACCACGTTACAAATACAACAGGGTGATTTTCAAAACCTGATTGGGGTTGCCAATTATTACCTACTTTTTTCACTCCCCATACATCTTCATGAATCATCTTCTGCCCTTTGTGCTCGCCCTTCTTTACCATATCGCTGCCGTATTCATTCAAAAAAGCGGCATATTGGGCGTTTGTAATTTCGGTTTCACTAAGCCAAAAATCCGTTAGCGTTACGGAATGGACAGGTTTTTCATTATCTTGACAATTTCCATCTCGCTGCTCGTCGCAGCCCATAAGAAAAGTGCCGCCCTCTACTTTGATAAGTTTGATGCCGTTGGGTAGGGTGCGGGTTTCGGCTCGGTTGTCCTCGACGGCAGGAGTACTTCCTTTGCCACTCCCTATTTCTGCAATCTTCATCTCACTGATGACCCCTTTATCACTGCGATTAAAAGTTAGGCGAAACTCTAAATCGTACTGACGATTCTGAACCTTTCTATTCATATAATATCCACGCACTTCTTTCTTCACAAAAACGGAAATATACCAATTTCCATCTTGGCGAAAGACATTCCCAAAACGAGGTTCGCCGATAAATTTAGCACTAACTCCCTGATTGTACCAAAGCAACAAGTAGTTGATGTAAGTGTTTAAAGGCAAATTTTTGCTCGTCTTTTCCTCAGGGTCAAGGTCGTTATAAAGCAAGCAATTCGCTCGGTAGAATTGTTCGCGAAAAGAAGCCGCAATATATTGCTCACGCTCCTCAAAAGAGAGGTTTTCCGAATCGCCCAACAAATTGATATATTGATGGTAGTTTTCTAATAGCTGTTTTGCTTTTTGGTGGATAATGCTTTTCTGTTCGGAAGAAATTTGTGCCTGCAAGACCTGAACAAAGCAAAAGAACATACAACAAAAAAACAAAGCAATGAATCGTGATACTTTCATAGAGAGTAAAATTTTAAAATAAAATCAGAAACAATAATTTTCCCCAAAATCCTATCTCAATTTCGGGGAAAATAGATGATACAAAACAATTTTATCAAGTTTTAATACAAAATAAAGTTTAGTTACTAAACCCTAAAATTTTTAAAGTCCTTTTAGAGTTTGAACCTAACTTCGGACAAGGTAATGCCTACACAAGTATTTTCGTAGGCACAAACGCACCGAATTATCCAAACTATGTGCAAATTGAACCAACGTTTTTTTTCAATCCTGCTATGCGGACAAGGCAATGCCTTGTCCCTACAAAAAGTAAAAGCGAAAAGCGTTACTGCCTGAGGGACAAACGAAAGCCGTAGTTGCTGCCCCAATAAGTAGAACTGACCCTGAAACGGTTGGCAGAGCGGCAGTAGTTGTTAAAGTCGAACCATGAACCGCCATGCAAAAGCTTGTATTTAGATACTTTGTTATTCAAAAGATTTTGCTCTTTTGCGTCTTCGGTTTCATAAAACCGCTCGTCCCAATAATCCTCACACCATTCCCACAAGTTACCGCTCATATCATACAAGCCTAATTCATTCGGCTTTTTTTGGCGTACAGGACTCATGCCATTGATGTTAGTTGTTTTTATATACCACGCCACCTCATCTAAATTATTAGAACCTGCGTATTTGTAGCCTTTGCTTTTATTACCGCCTCTTGCAGCATATTCCCACTGCGCCTCCGAAGGCAGAGAGCCGCCATAAAAACGGCAAAATTCAGATGCACCATACCAACTCACATAGATAACAGGCTGATTTTCATAGCCATTCTCTACTACATAGCGACTGTCCTGTTTAGAAATGCGGCATTTTTCAGTTTTATAACTACCACTTAGGTTTATCCACTTTTCTAAATCTGCTTTTGAAGGTTGTTTTTCATTCAAAAAAGCGGCATATTGGGCATTGGTAATTTCGGTTTCACTAAGCCAAAAATCTGTTAGTGTTACCGAATGAACAGGCTTGTCATCATCATTACAATTTCCATCTCGCTGCTCGTCGCAGCCCATAAGAAAAGTGCCGCCCTCTACTTTTATGAGCTTGATGCCGTTGGGTAGGGTTCTGCCTGCTACCTTTGCAGTTTCAGAGTCTTCTTGCGCTAACAATGCCCCTGAAAAAAGGCAGAGCGCGAAGAAAAAGAGTTTTTGGTGTAATTTCATGTTTGTTGCGATTTTAGCCCTCAAAAAGGCGATTTCTTTATCTTTTTTTCTTGTTTTCTCAAAAAAAACCTCGCCGACGGCTAAAAGCATCGACAACGGTTGAAAGATAGTGCTTTTTGTTAAAAAATAAAAAAGAACAACCGATTATTTTAAGCCCTCGATAGGGCAAATACTTATTTTTTGTCCGATATAAAACCCTCGCCAAAGGACAAGCCCCGCGATGGCGGCTCAAAAACAATTCCTTTGCTGGTTTGTTGTTATTCAAATCTTTTACAATATGGGATTATACGAGTTAGATGAGGCTTTTAGCCGCTTTATAGAGTTTGGGAAAATCTTCGACCGCCCCACACGCCGCTATCTGGTGCAGTATCTACACCTCAAATTGCAAGGCGTAGAAGGCGACAAACAGCAGGCTGCCGCACTTTCTACCCAAGAATTAAGTGCAGCACAGGCGCGTTATTTTCAGTATCTAAATAAATCTTTGGATAAAATTTTTGAAAATGACAAAATTATAGAGCTTTCAAAAGGCAATGAACGCCTCACAGGGCAGGTCATCGAAGACATCATCAAATGGCTACGCGATACCGATAAAAAAATTCAATCCGAAAATCCGTATCAGGAGGAAAAAGACAAATTTGACGCTTGGTCGCACATGCCTACACACCTTTGGTTAGAAGAATATCCTATCTTGTTTCAGTATCTTTCAAGTATTTATTTGCCACAAGAATTAGATTTGGATTTCTACAAAAAAAAGATAGAAAGCCTCAAAGCGGAAACCTTAACCTATATCCAATCGCCTGACTATCAGGTGCAAAGTGAGAAAAAATCACCCTTCGATATCTTGCTTGCCGACTTTTTAGCCCAATGGGACGCATTGCTTACCGCTAAAATTTTAGCCTACCAATTTGAAGAAATTGAGCGCGAAAGAGAGCTTTTTTGTCAGCTTTTATATGCCAAAGTGGAGGAGCTAATGAAACTTTTAGAGCTTGTCGCGCCCTTTGCCATGGAAGCAGGGCGATATTGGGATATGTCGCGCGATTTATGGGAAAATACAGGTTTTGATGTCTTGAAAAAATATGCAGTTTTGCTCGAAAAGGAAGATTCCTTACGTGAGCTTGTCGATATGCTGGGCAAGATGCGCGAGGCACAAATCGAAACCGAAGAAGAGGAGTGGAAAGAAGTTGTGGTGCAGAAAGAATGGGTGCGCGACCCCTATCAGAAAGACGAAATAAACGGTCTGCGCAAAGGAAACGACCTTAGCTTGATGCTGCCCTCCGAAGCCGCTTTGCTTTCCGAAGCCCTTACCGAAACCCTTTTTCTGAAAAAATATGCCGATAGTTCGCTGCTTTCTTTTCAATACGAAGGAAAAAAACTCATCAAAAGCGAAAAAATCTTACATCATACCCAACAAAAACAAAAACGGCGCGAAAAGGGTGCTTTTATCGTCTGCATCGATACCAGCGGCTCGATGCATGGCTTGCCCGCTCATATTGCCAAAACACTCGCCTTTGGTATCCTCAAAATGGCGGCACAAGATAGAAGGAAAGCCTTTTTAATCTCTTTTGCAATAGGTATTAAAACCATTCCCTTACACGATATTGCCAATTCTTTGGAAAATATTGTAGATTTTTTAGCCATGTCCTTCGATGGCGGCACAGACGCTACCCCTGCCCTAACCGAAGCCCTCGACATTCTTTCCCAAAAAGCCTACAAAGATGCTGACGTTTTGATGGTTTCCGATTTTGTGATGTACGACCTGCGCCAAGACCACATCAAGCGCATCAAACAAGAGCAGCAGCGCGGCACCGCCTTTCATAGCCTTGCGATTTCCAAACAAGGCAACCCCGCCGTGATTGAAATTTTTGACCATAATTGGATTTATGACCCCGAAGAAAAGCAGGTCATCAAACAAATTTGGGAAGATTTGCAAATCATTCGCCACCGCGAACTTTAAAGCCGCTAAAAAAACTAAAAAAAATTTCAACACAACGAAAACGCTTTTCTGACGTTTCTAAGAGAGTGTACCTTTCATAAAAAATTCTAAAAAAAATCGCGTCATATTGACACAAAAACGCGAAAAAGTCCTATCTCCTTTTTGAATACCTAAAAATTAGCGGCATTTTTTCAGACAATTATATTTCCCTTTTTTAAGATTCACAAAAATTCACATGGAAATTTTGATAGAAAAAGAAGGCGTTTCGCTTACTTTCGAGCCGACGCAAAACTACATGCGCCTGCTTTTCAAGGGCAGCGTTTCCGACGACGACTACAAAGCCGTCTTTAATATGGGCTTGGAAAAGTCCATCGAGCTAAATTGCCACCGCCTACTCTTAGACCACCGCAAAGCAGGCTACGTGAGCATGTCGGCACGCGCTTGGCTTGTAGTCAAATGGATTCCCGAAACCAAAAGGCGTATCCCCGAACAGACGCATCGAAAGACTGCCATTCTGTCTTCTTCGCATATCCTACACAAAACAGGCATGAACTATATCTTGGAAGCCGTTTCGAAAAATACAAGCCAGCAAACGCGCTATTTTAGCGACGAAGAGGCGGCTTTGGCTTGGCTTTTGAGCGAATAAGGGGCTGCTTCCAGACCGATTAGGCGAATTATTTTTGTTATTATCTCACTCAAATACAGATACTTATGAACAAACTTACCATTGAAAAGCTCCGCAAACAGTTTGAAGAATCGGCACACAAAGACAAAGAGGAAGTAGAATTTTGGTATGCTCGCGAATTGAAAGCCTTGCTCAATTATAGCCTTTGGCAAAACTTTCAGAATGTAATTGAAAAAGCAAAGGTTTCCTGTGCTAATAGCGGTCAAAAAGTAGCCGACAACTTCAAAGATGTGCAGCGCGTCCAGACCATGTGGAATGGGGGCGAGCGAAAAGTAGCCGACCTACAACTGACGCGCTACGCCTGTTATCTAATTGCACAAAATGCCGACCCCGCTAAAAAAGAAGTCGCTTTTGCACAGACCTACTTTTCCCTACAAACGCGCAAGCAGGAACTTTTAGAGCAAAGGCTCAAAGAAAAAGAACGCCTCCAAGAGCGCAAACTCCTGCACCAAACCGAAAAGCAATTGAGCCGAAGTATGCTCGAAAGAGGGTTGGAAAAAGACGAAGTGCGCCACATCAGGCGCAAAGGCGACAAAGAACTCTTTGGCGGTATGGGCAGTCGCGACCTCAAAGCCCAGCTCGATGTGCCACTGCATCAGCCCCTTAATAATTTTTTGAGCAGTGTTGTTTTGAGTGCCAAGCGTTTTGCAGCCTCCCTGACCTTCCTCAACGTCGAGCATCAAGACCTACAAGACAAAGACAGCATTTCGGCGGCACACAAAAGCAGTAATCAGGCTGTGCGCGAAACTTTTATCGCCCAGACGCAAATCAGACCCGAAGAACTCCCTGCCGAAGAAGATTTGAGTGCCATTCGAAGCCGCCTCAAAGAAGAGGAAAAAGTGGTCTTCAAATTAGAAATTAAATCTAAAAAAAGAAAATAGTCCGATTTGAAAATATGTAGTTAGGACAATACCAATATTGTCCTAACTATGCCCAAACAGGCTAAAAACGTTTTTCAAACCTACAAAGAAAATAAAAAATTAAAAGATAAAAAAACGAAGCTATCTACCAAAAACCCAATCGCACTCGGTAGAAAGGTCGGCTAAAAATTGATAACGCTCGTCCTGAAAACTTTTAAGGGCTTCGGGGTCTTGTATTTGGTGCTGAATGGCGAAGCGTGCCATGCGCCCTCTGGCTTTTTTGGCAAAAATGGCAACAACGCTATAACGGTTGCCCTTTTTTTCTTTAAAGTGAATATTGATAACTTTTTCTTTAAGTTTTTTTGTAAAACTTTTTGTCTGAATGGCTTTGAAATATTCCTGCGAAGCCAAATTGACTATCTTTTGCTCACCTGCCAACGCCAAAAGACGCTGGGAAAGTTTTTCGCCCCAAAATTCGTATAAATTTTTAAAGGTAAAATCAGATTCGCCTTCTTTTACTTTGCCTTTTAAAGCAGTTTTCATTTCTAAGCGATAAGGCTGTATGGAGTCCAAAGGTTGTAAGATGCCATACAGACCCGACAAAATAAGTAGGTGTTTTTGTGCAAAAAGCAATTCTTTTTCCGAAAAATCGCGTGCTTCTAACCCTTCATAGACATCGCCTTGAAAGGCAAAGATGGCAGGTTTCTGTTGGTGCGCCCTTTCAAAGGTAGGGTCAAAGGTTTTGAAGCGTCCCTGATTGAGCAGTGCCAATTTGGGGCTAATTTGCATCAAAGATTCCAATTCGGCAGTGTCGAATTTTTTTAATAAAGCCACCAAATTTTCGATTTCTGTCTGAAAATAAGGCTTCTGCAAAGGCAGGGTTTGCTTTTTTTCCAAAAGGTGTGCCGTTTCAAAATCTTGCGTCTTGGAAGGCGATAAGAGTAAAATCATAGGTAGGAAGGTTGTGAGATTGCAAAAATAGTGTATTTTTGCCGATAAGAAACGGCAATTCGAAACGCTTATCAGAAGCAACACCCTATTTTGCAAGCCTATCTTTTTTTATTTTGCCTACGTTTTATCTTATCCAAAAGACATGGAAAACCTAATCTTTCGCGTGCGCACTTTTTTGAATATTCGTGATAGCTCGGATATTCCCAAAACCATTTCAGAAATAGAAACAAACATAGAGCTAAAAGGCTACAATGTTTGGATTTTAGCCTGCGCCGCGCTTCTTGCTTCCATTGGTTTGGATACCAATTCTACGGCGGTTATCATTGGTGCGATGTTAATTTCGCCGCTGATGTCGCCCATTTTAGGGGTTGGGCTTTCTTTGGGCATACAAGATAGAGAGATGCTCATTCGCTCGGTGCGCAATTTGGCAGTGGCAACCTTGGCAAGTTTGGGAACAAGTTTTATTTATTTCAATATCACGCCTTTGGGCGAGGCTACCCCCGAAATTTTGGCACGCACACAGCCTACGCTTTTAGATGTTGCTGTTGCACTTTTTGGAGGTATTGCAGGTATCGTTTCGGGTTCGCGCAAAGAAAAGACCAACGCCATACCGGGCGTAGCGATAGCAACGGCTTTGATGCCGCCACTTTGTGCGTCGGGGTTTGGCTTGGCAACGGGAAATTGGGCGGTTTTTTTGGGTGCTTTTTATCTCTTTTTTATCAATGCCGTTTTTATTAGTCTTTCTACCTTTGTAGTAGTCAAATATTTGCGCTTTCCTGTAAAAGAATATTTAGACAAAAAAACAGAAAATAAAGTAACACGACTTTTGTTAGCATTTTTAATCGTAATCCTAACGCCAAGCGTCTATTTTCTATACACTGTTTATCAGCAAACACAAACACAAAAGCTAATAGAAACCTTAGTAATCAATAAGTTACGTACCAACGAAAGCGAGGTTTTGAAGTGGGAGGTCTATGACGCTGATAGCCTACAACAGGTAAAGATATACCTTTCGGGAACAAATATTTCCGAAGCCCAAAAACAAAGTTATGATAGTACCTTAGCGGCTAATGGGCTTAAAAAGCACAAAGTTTCTATTTTTAGAGTCAATATGTCGCGCGAGGAAGTGGCAAAATTGAGTGCCGAAGTCATGCAAAATACCCTCAAAACCATCGAGATACAGACGCGCGAATTGGCAGCCAAAGTAGAAGAAAAGAAAGAAGAAATTTTACAACAAGAACAAAACATTGGCGAACTAAGGGGCGAAATGGAAGCCCTCTTTCCCGACCTCGAACATTTTTCTATGGGCGAAGTGGTGAGCAGCCGTCGAGATTCGCTTTTGCACTTAGATACGCTCACTACTGTTATCATTTCTTGGAAAATGCCGCAAGAAGACCCCAAAATCAGCCGCTACGCACAGCAACTCAAAAGGCAGGAATGGCAGGCAGAAAAGGCAGAGAAAAACCAGAAACTATACCGTTTTTTCAAACAAAGACTCAATAAAGATACGCTTTATTTGGTAAATGAGCCATTGCCAACCCTCAAATAAATGGCGTGTTTTGAATCAAAAAAAACTTCAACGTTTTACTATTACAACAAAAAACAATAACTTTGTGCCATAAAACAAGGCGTTGTTACAACGGTCAGAAAGTCAAAAAAAGTGGGGGCTTCGCACAAACCTCCTGACCCCCCACCCTGCCCTCCCCCCATAGGGGAGGGTTCGAAAACCAAATCATTTTTTTATGCGAGCATAAAAAAATGATACCGAATAAAAGCCCCTCCCTTTGGGGGAGGGGTTTGGGGTGGGGTGCATTTAAAGCTTTTATCCTTGCAACAATGCCATAAAACAACCGACTATGGGAAAAATCAGTTTAGAAGGCATGGAATTTTTCGCCAAACATGGCGTATATGAGCAAGAGCGCGTTATCGGCAATCGCTATCGCGTAGATGTGGAAGTGGAAGCCTCACTTTGGCAGGCAGCATTGAGCGACAAGGTCGAGGATACGATAGATTATGGAAAAATTTATCATATCGTAGAAAAAGAAATCTATAAGCCCGCTCACCTTTTAGAGCATTTGGCAGGCAATATTTTAAACCATCTTTTTCTACAAATTGTGGAAATAGAAAAAGCGCAAGTAAGCGTCTATAAGTACAATGCACCCATTGGGGGGCTTTGCACTTGGGCAAAAGTTACGCTTTCAAAGAGCCGCAGCGAAAAGTAGCCGCCTACAAAAGGCAAGCAAGCGGCTTATTTTGCACCCCAAAGGAAATTTTTTGTAATTTTGAGCGCATCAAATCCTCACCCTCTTTCCCATTCGATACCGATGGCACAACAAACGACTCCTCACGAAAAAACGCAACCTACCGAATTGCTCGATGTCTTGGTAGTAGGTGGCGGCTTGGCAGGGCTTACAGCAGCGGTGCGCCTGCACCGTCGCGGTTTGCACGTAAAGATTTTAGAAGCGACAGAGCGCGTAGGCGGACGCATCAAAACCGACGTACTACATGGGTTTCGTTTAGATAGAGGCTTTCAGGTCTTGCCTTTGGCATACCCCGAAACCAAGCGCATGCTTAACTATAAAAAGTTGAATTTGAAGAAGTTTGGGACAGGCGCATTAGTACATTTAGACAATGGCAAGATTGCAGAAATTGCAGACCCCCTACGTAGCCCCGCCACAGTAGGCAGGACGCTCAAAGCTCCTATCGCAAGTTGGGCGGATAAAATTCGTATGCTCTTAGTCAAGACCGAAATTTTAGCCAAAACAGAAAAGGAAATTTTTGAGCAACCCGAAACAACGACCTTAGCAGCCCTACGCCAATATGGTTTTAAGTCTAAAATGATAGAAAACTTTTTCGAGCCTTTTTTAGGGGGCATTTTTTTAGAAAAAGACTTGCAGACTTCTAACCGTATGTTCGATTTTGTCTTTCAAATGTTTTCTGCCGACTCTGTCGCGATTCCAGCCTTAGGCATGGAGGAAATTCCCAAGCAGTTGGCTGCCGAATTGCCGCAGGAGTGTATTCTCTGCCAAGAGCGCGTTGTGGCAATAGAAGAAAAATCATACCAAAAAGCAAACCAAGATTTTAGTTATTACAGTGTGCTAACAGAAAAAGGCGAGCGATTCGAGGCGCGAAAGGTCTTGTTAGCCACAGAGGAAAATTCCTTTTTGGCGCAATTTCGCCCACAAAGGCTTGCCCAGTCGCGCCCTCCGCGTCAGGTTACCTGCCTCTATTTTTCAGCCACCGAAGCACCCTACAAAAAGCCCATCTTAGCCCTCAATGCAGCAAAGGCGAGCTATCAAAATCAGGCGCGTTTGGTCAATAATTTTATGGTCATGGATAGCGTTGCGCCCGATTATGCACCCAAAGGGCAGCACCTTATCAGCGTTTCCATCAATGATTACTATGCCGATTCGATGGGCTACCTTGCCCCAGAGGAGGAGCAAACGCTTGTCGAGCGCGTAAAGCGCGAACTTTCCCTTTGGTATCCGCAGTCTGTTGACACGTGGCAATTTCTCAAAAGCTATTCCATTGCCTATGCCCTGCCAAACCAAATGCACGTCAGGCAGCAGAGTGCAGCAGAGGAAATTCGTATCCAACCCAATCTCTACCTTGCAGGCGACTATCTCCTTAATGGCTCTATCAATGCAGCCATGAAAGCAGGCAGAACTGCCGCCACGCTTATTGGAGATGATTTAGAGGGATAAATTAGCTACGCAACTTAGGGAAATGATTTATGTTTTTTGTTTTAAAACAAGATAAAATAAGATTTTCAAGTTGTATCCTATGGCGTTGTTCTAACGGTAAAATCTCATATTGCACCCCTGCACTTCTCGAAAGAGCGGGCAGGGGTGCAGCCTTTTCAAATGCTGCAAAAAATCTTGTGCCTCAAATTTTGAGCAAAATAAAATTTGGTCTGAACTCTATTTTTTGGTCTGGAAACGCTTTTTTATTTCAATCTCAATACGGATAAAGCCGTAACTTTCCCCTCTGCCCTTTTATTCTTTTATATATTTTTCCGTTTTTTCGTATAAATTCGGATTTAGGAGATTGCGTAAGATATAATTTTTTAGTTCAATGCTATTATTAAACTTAGGATTTTTTTCAGAAAGCAACACCAACTCCACTTCTTGGCTTGTCAGGGTTTGTACTTTGTAGAGATAATAAACCTCTGTGGGCGCAACAGCCGTCATTTCTGTTCCTTCCAAAACGCGCACCTGCAAGAAAGGCACTCCCTTTAAATAGGTCAGATGCCCTGCATAAAAACGCTTTTCATACACGCCTGTCGTTGCATTGTAGGCGTTTTCCTCTATTTTGTAGCGAAATCTATCTTGTCTATCAATCGTGAAAAAGTTTTTAGAGCCACTTTTTAGTCGCCATCTTCCTAAAAAACGCTGTTCAGTTGGCACTTTGGGCAAATCTATGGGTACATCTGATTCATAGGGGCAGGCAGTACAAAAAAATAGTGTAAAAAGCAAGAAAAGTAACTTTATAGTTGTATTTTTTTTACAATAAAAAAGAGAATTGAATAAAGGCAGCCGCTTCTCCTTTGCCGTCTTGTCCTTTGAACCCATTAAAATAAGACTTGAAAATACAACAACGCGCTTCATAACTTAGGTAAGAAAATTGTGTTTTTTGGTCTGAAACAGAAGATAGCAACTTAGCAGTTTCTAAAAGAAACTAAAAAAAACACGTTCAAAGACATTTTTAAAAACTTTTCCATGAAAATACATAATCTTTTTATCCTTAGGCAAAAAGAACGCCAAATCTTTTTCCGCATACCTCATGCCTCGCCCTTGAAAAACACTGAAAAAACACGACTCAAAACACAAGATAGGTGCGTTTTAGGCTACAAATTAGCCCAAGCCACCTCTTTTTTCGGCTTTTTCTAAAAGAACACAACTTTGCAAACCTTTGACCTTATCGGATAGACGTGCCAAAAATACAAATTCAATGCCCTACCTGCAAATTTAAAAGCAGAAAGATAAGCAGAAATCCACAAAAGGCAAAACGCGAAGGGAGAAAGCAGTAGCCTTTTGCGAAAAGCAGGGAGGTAGGAAAAAAGGTAAAAAGTATGGCTAAAAGGGATTTTTTTTCGTTTTCTTACTGTTTTCTCCTCGATTCGCCCCTAAAAATAGCTTTGAAAAACAGACAGTTAGCGATAAGCAGGCTTTTTTTCGTACTTTTTTGCAAAAAAACAGCGAAAAAAATTTGGAGCTTTCGAAAAAACGCACTACCTTTGCATCATCAAAACGGACGGAAACTAAACAAAAGCCAAAAGCGGTTTACTTTTCATAAGTTTTGGCAAAAATAAGACGGAGGTTGTAGCTCAGCTGGTTAGAGCGTCGGATTGTGGTTCCGAAGGTCGTGGGTTCGAACCCCATCAGTCTCCCTGATTAAAATATGAAAAAGCACCTTATTTAAAATAGGGTGCTTTTTTTGTGTAATGACCTTTGTAGCGCGAAATTACAGCTTCGCACGTCTGAACGCAACGCAAAACAAGAATTTTGTGCTAACTTCGGACAAGGCTCTCACCTGTAGCGCGAAGCTCCAGCTTCGCACGTCTGAACGCAACGCGAAACAAGAATTTTGTGCTAACTTGGGACAAGGCAATGCCTTGTCCCTAGATTTAGGCAAAAAAATAAAAAAACTGTTTTTATGATTTAATAGGTACAATTTTTTTTAGGTCAGATTCTCGCTCTATGTGGCTCGGTAGTTGGCTTAAAATCTCTTGTTTGAGTGCCAAAATGAGCCGCTCCTTGACAAAATACCGATAGCTAACCATGCCAATCTGACGCACAGGTGCGGGCGGCTCGAAATAGCGAATTTGCCCCTTTTCCTCCGCCGATAAGTCCAACAACGCCAAGGCGGGCAAAATCGTGATGCCCTGATGCAATTTCACCATTTTTTTGAGCGTTTCCAGACTTCCCGTTTCAAAATCTAACTGATTTTGTGAAGCATCACGCGCCTTCAATTCACACAAATTCAAGACCTGATGGCGCAAGCAATGTCCCTCTTCTAAAAGCCAAAGTTTAGAAAAATCTAAATCTTTTGGTAAAATATAAACTTTATCTTTTTCTCTATGCGAAGATGCGAAAGTAGGTGAAAAAGCAACAAACTCCTCGTAGAAAAGCGGCATTTCTTTGATTTGCGCCTCGCCCAAAGGCAGGGCTAAAATTCCCACATCAATCGTTTGATTTTCTAACTGTTTTACAATTTCTTCCGTAGTCAATTCATTGATTTTGAGTGAGATAGCCGAATATTTTTCCAAAAAAGATTTCACAAAAAGCGGCAACAAATAAGGCGCAAGCGTAGGGATAATTCCTAATTTTAGCTCGCCTTGTAATAGCGTTTGCTCCTGCTGCACAATTTGGTGCAGACGCTCCTGCTCCTGCAAAATTAGTTGCGCTTGTTTGATGATTTTAAAACCAATTTCGGTAGGAACGATAGGCAATCTGCTTCTATCAAAAATCTTAACTCCCAATTCTTCCTCTAATTTTTTAACCATCTGGCTCAAAGTAGCCTGCGTAACCGAACAGAGGTCGGCTGCCTTGACAAAATTTTGGGTTTGCGCAAGGGCTGTTATGTATTGAAGTTGTTGAAAGTTCATTTTTTTAGCTATAAAAAGTCCTTTTCTATGCTTTGAAAAAGAATAAGAAAAGGACTTATCAAATGAAAAACTATAAATTAAGTAGCCAAAATTTAAGCATTTTATTGTATAAATGAATACGGGTCATGCCCCCATAAATGCCGTGATTTTTGTCGGGATAGTAAAAGGAATCGAAATCCTTATTTGCCTGAATCAACGCCTCCTGAAAGATGACCGCATTTTGAAAATGCACATTGTCGTCGCCTGTTCCATGCACAAGCAAAAACGCACCCTTCAATTTTTTTGCGTGCGTGATGGGCGAATAGGCATCATAACCCGTCGGATTGTCTTGCGGACGCTGCAAAAAACGCTCGGTATAGACCGTATCGTAATAACGCCAACTCGTTACAGGCGCAACGGCGATACCCGCCTTGAAATAATCCGCCCCCAAAGTCATCAGCAAAGACGACATATAACCGCCGTAGCTCCAACCCCAAATGCCTATGCGTGTGGCATCTACATAAGGTAGCGTCGCCAAAAATTTTGCACCATCAATCTGGTCTTGCACCTCTAATTTACCCAAATTTCGGTAGGTAGCTTTTTTGAAAGCCGCTCCACGCGCCTCTGTGCCTCTGTTATCTACCGTAACGACAATGTATCCTTTTTGTACTAAAATTTGATGAAAATAATCATTAGGTCTGCCACCCCAAGCGTTTCTAACTTCTTGTGAAGCCGGACCGCCATAGACATACATCAAAACAGGTAGTTTTTCCTTCTTTTTAATGGAAGCAGGTTTATACATTTGATAATAAATCTTATCACCATTTGAATTAGTAAATTCCCCTATTTCCTTTTTTACCATGCCAAATTTTTGGGTAGTGGTCAGAACCAAACTGTTTTCCGCCAAAACTTTTAGTTCTTTATTTGAATTGGTTTCAAATAAGCGAACCGTAAGGGGAGTAGTTGTGTTAGAATGATTCAGAATATAATAACTAAAATCTTGACTCATATTGACTTCGTGAAAGCCTGCCATAGATGTAAGTTTTTCTTTGTTTTTACCATCTATTTGCATGCGATAGAAGTGTCGTTCTAAGGGCGATACCTCCGTAGAAAGGAAATAAAGCGTAGAAATTTCGCTGCTCTCATCAATGCCAAGTAGCTCTGTTACTTCCCAATTCCCGTTGGTAATTTGAGAAACTAACTGACCATTCATTTCATAAAGATAAAGATGATTGTAACCACTTCGCTCGCTCATCATCACGAATTGCTTGCCGTTCTTCAAATAATGTAGGTCGGAAGTGTATTCGATGTCGATATAAGTATCTTCTTTTTCTTTCAAAACCAAGACACTTTCACCCGTCTGTGCGTTGGTATGATAGAGTTCTAAATTTTGCTGCAAACGGTCTAACTTTCTGATAGCCAGCAAGTTTGCATCTTTTGTCCATTGAACGCGCGGAATGTAGATGTCGGTTTCATTTCCAATTTTTGCTCTTATTTGCGAATCATTTTCTAAATTAAAAATAGAAATGCTAACTTTAGAATTTTGCTCGCCAGCCTTTGGATATTTAAAGTGATAATCTTGGGGATAAAGACTTTTACTGCTCCATAGTTGCATATTGTACTCCTTGACTTGGCTTTCATCAAAGGTATAATAAGCTATTTTTTTGCTGTCTGGCGACCAATAAAAAGCCTGCGCAAAGCCAAATTCCTCTTCATAAACCCAATCCGTAGAGCCATGTATGATTTCATTCCTTTTTCCATCTTTTGTAATGGCAGTTTCCTTCTTCGTGGCTAAATCATAGACAAAAAGATTGTTGTTCTGCACATACGCAACCTTTTTGCCATCAGGCGAAAGCGTCGCATAAGAAATCATTTCACCATTTTTTAGTTTTTCAAATGCTTTATCATTTCTATTGTAAAGATAATAAATGGCTTGGTAGGAACGCCTATAAATAGACTCCTGATTGGTAAGGATTAGAATTTGTGCCTCGTCGCTACCCAACTGATAATCAGACACTTGTATATTGAAATCGCTACCTTCGAACCAAGTTTCTACCGCCTGCCCTGTCGTCAGGTCATATTTTACGATAGCATTGTTGGTAAGTGCCGTATAAAAACTGCCACTTTTCAACCAATTTACAGATTGTACCGATTTTTCATACAATCCTGCCGTAGTATATACCGCTTCTACCGTAAGCGCGTTTTCTGCCTGCTTGCTGTCCGCATTTTTGTTTTTTTTCTGCGCTTGCAGCGGCAAATGTAGGGGGAGGGCAATTCCTAAAAGCAAGAAAAAAGCCCAAAGTCGAAGTTTATTCATGTGAAATAGGTGTTAAAGAGTCAGAATTTGAGGTCTGCTGCAAATGTAAAAAAAAAGAGGGAAAGGAGGCTAAAAAAAAAGAGTAGGAAAAAGCACTTCTTTTAGTTTTTATCAAGAAATTGTATAATTTTTTGTAGTCTTTCCAACTCCGACCCCGAAATAAGTTCATAGACAAGGTTTCTTTTTTCTAATTCTGCTCTCATTTTCTCCTGAAAAAAATGCTGCACCGCAGGGCTTTCGCGTTGTAAATCGGGCTGCCACTGTCCCTCTGTATCGAGCAAAAAATAATGGTCGTAGGGTTGTTTTTCAATCATAGCCTCTAAAAAAACAGGAATTTGTTTATAAATTTCACGACTATACACCAGAGTAGTGATTAAATTTGTATCAAAAAAAACGTATTTTTTTTCTAATAAAGAAGCCTGTCTAAAACAGTTTTTTTCTGAAATAAGCTGTCCCAATGCAATCATTTCTACATCTGTATATGAAATTTGCTTTTGATGTTGAATTAGCCCAAAAAGATGTCGCTCCTCTAAATAGCTTCTGACAAATTCGGGATTGTAAAGCGTCTGATAATGATTTGCTAAAAGAACAGATAAGGTACTTTTACCTGTAGATTCTGCACCAAAAAGGACAACCCCCTGTGTGGAAGAATAAGGCACGTTGTAAGATTGTTAAGGTTATGAAAACTGATATAAATTTTAAAAGCTAAAAATAGATTTTTATTTTCAAAAAACTATTACCTTTATTTTTTATTATTTTTTCATTATTTTTTCGTATTTGAGTATAAAAAATTCCGCTGCAATGCGAAAGGCAAGTTCGGGCGAAAATTCCTCCTCAAATTCTACCGTCGGCACTTGTGGCGCAGGACTTTGCAGACGCTTCTGCGTCATCTTTTCGCCCGAAGGTTTATACATTATCTTTTTTAGCTTGGGATTAAAAAGCGTAATGAGATAGTTTTCTTCGTTTATTTTCCAGCGATAATCCTTTTTTTCTGAATAATAAATTTTAAGCTCAAAGATGCCCTTTTTGGGCGAAAAAGTGGCTTCACTCAAATAAACTTCTTCATAGGATACGGCATCACCTGCGGCTTCGTTTTGCGAAGTATTGCGTTTTCTTACAATAAAATCATAGTTATTTCCTGTTTTCTCTACAAAAGTATATTGATATTTTGTAAGACTATCTTTATCAAAATAAGCAGTATAAGCATTTTGCGCCCAAAGCGGGGCAAACCCTCCTGCCAAACACAAAACAAGGAAAAGGCGCAATAGGATTGGTGCAGGTGTCATATAAAATTGATTGTTTTTTTGTGAGAAAATTGTACTCATTTAGGCTTGATAACCTTACTTTTGGTCTATTTTAAAACGCAAAAATACAAAATAAATTGAAAAGGCAGCCTTCAATCGCTCTTTTTTTCGTCGCGCTCTATATTTTTCCTGCGCTACACCTATGATTTTTCCTCCGTTTTTTGTAAATTTGTATTGCTTTTCTTTTTAAAAAGCTCCCCTTTCAATCTGATAAAAACCCATTTATGTCTGCGGTGCGCCCACTTTCCGTTCCCAACTCTTTTGCCGTTCCTATGGAAAATCGGCAGGGACGGCGTTTTGCCATTTCAGATATTCATGGCTGTGCGCGAACCTTGTACGCCTTAATCGATAAAATCGGACTCACAACCCAAGACCAACTTTTTCTTTTAGGCGACTACATCAATAAGGGACCTGATTCAAAGGGAGTTTTAGATTTTATTTTAAAATTAAAACAAAAAAAGTACCAAATATTTGCATTAAGAGGGAATCACGAAGAAATTTTGATACAAAGTCAACAAAAAATTTTAATAGAAAAACAACAAAATACCTACCCCAACTACCCAACTTATCCCAACACGCGCAAACTTAAAAATATTTTAGACGAGCGCGGTCTTTTACTTCCACAGTATAGAGATTTTTTTTACAATCTTGATTATTATTTTGAAATTAATAATTTTTTATTAGTACATGCTGGTTTTGATTTTTCGCAGGCAAATCCCTTTCTCGATAAGCAAAAAATGTTATGGACACGCTATTTTGAGCCTGATATTCAAGTAGTTGGCAATAAACGCATCATTCATGGACACGTGCCAGAATATCTGCAATTTATCAAAGATGACATCGAATACGGAAACCCTGTTATTTGCATCGACAACGGTTGCGTGCATCATACGCGAAAGGCAGCAGGACTTGGAAATTTGGTAGCCCTTGATTTAGACCAAATGGATATTATTGCACAAGAAAATATAGAATTTAGAAAACAGTTTTCTATTCATTTTTAAAAATACTTAATCTATTTTAAAAACTTTTCCCTTATTTTTAACATAGGTTCTTCTATCAGAAAAGTAAAAAATATAGCTAAAAAAATGCTACATAAAAGATACAAAAAAGCCCCTGTATAGCCTGCTCCCCAATAATGTGTAAAGGGAACTATTAAAATAAAATGCCAAAGATATAAATTGTAATTGAAGTATGATAAATAGCGCAAAGGACTTAAAAAAATAGGCATTTTTTTATACAAAAGTCCCACTAAAATAAGAAAGTAACAAAAAGGCGAAAGGGCATTGAGCCAAAAAATATGAAAAAAGGATTTTTCAAAAGCCTGATGAAAAGCCAGCGTAAGTGTTAAAATACACAATCCTAAGAAAAGAAATATGCGTTTTCCTGCATATTTTTTCATAAAATCGGGAAAGGCAAATTCCAAAATGCCCAACAAAATACCCCAAGCAATTACGTCCATCTTATTGTGTGTGTAGTTAGGGTGTTCGGCAAAGCCTGTAAGATAGGCAAGAAATTTGAAAAAAATACCCAAAATAATAATGCCTATGATAAAGAGAAGCATACTTAACTTTTTGTATTTTATCTTTTTTTTACATAAAAAATGTAAGAAAATGTAAAAAAAAGGCAGCAACGTATAAAAATGCCCCTCTACACAAACCGACCAAGTATGCTCAAAAGTACGCGCAGGAGGGCTTCCATAGTTGCGATAAAAAAGAAAATAAGAAAACCATTCTTTGCCTTGTACTACTAAATCGGGAGCAAGTGGCTTGATTTGCCATAATACAAAAAAATGTCCTATTATCAAAAAAGTATAGTAAGAAGGTATAATTTTAAAGAGCCTTCTTATAAAAAAATTGCGAAAGGAGAGCCTTTCTTGGGTATCTAAAAAATCGCGCGTCAGGGGCAGACTCACCAAATAGCCTGAAAGTAAGAGAAATAAATTAGTGGGCAATCCACTAAATTGATGTAAAAATGGAATAACTTGATGATAATGCACCAAGACCACAAACAAGCCCGCTATACCGCGCATGACATCGATGCTTTGTTGCCGTTTAGGGTTTTCCAGCGTTTGATGTAAGTTTTGAAAGAAGAAACGCATTATGAAAAGCAAAAGATTTTAGAAAAACAAAGATAGGGCTAAATCTGTTAGAAGGGCAGTTTTTTAAAGATTGGCACACGAATTCGGCTTTGCCCAGCAGCTTATTTTGTTTGTCTTTTGGCAAATTTTACCCTAACTTTGTAAAAAAACAGACAAACAAATTCTTGTTTTTTCTATGAAAAACCATATTTCATTTCAAAGTATGATACAAAAAAAAGTAACCCTTGTTTTTTTCTTCGTGCTAATAGGATTTTTATCTGCCTGCAACCTTCCCACAGTAGAGGATTATTTTGAGA
The DNA here is from genome assembly GCF_000422585.1 of Hugenholtzia roseola DSM 9546. Taxonomy (NCBI): domain Bacteria; kingdom Pseudomonadati; phylum Bacteroidota; class Cytophagia; order Cytophagales; family Bernardetiaceae; genus Hugenholtzia; species Hugenholtzia roseola. The sequence continues at coordinate 42,520 of NZ_AUGI01000043.1, read as the reverse complement.
TGGGCGAAAAATCGTATCGCGCTCAAAATTATCGCGAGGCTCTCAAAAACTACGATTATGCCCTACGTGTGCAAAAAAATCATTTTCGCAGTTGGGCGGGCAAAGGTTGGTGCTATTTGGCTCTCAAACACCACAAGGAGGCGCATCATTTTTTTGAGATTGCGCTCACCAAAAACCCCAAATTTGCAGAAGCATACAACGGACGGGGCTTGGCAAAGGTAGAATTTGCACCCGAATTGGCTAAAAATGATTTTGATAGTGCCATATTATTAAATCCAAATTATACAGAAGCCTATTACAATAGAGGACGATTAGCCTGTAAAAATGGAAGTTATGCAGTGGCTTTACAAGACTTTCAGACGGCTATTAAGCAAGATTCACTTTATAGTGCTGCCTATAATTGGGGTGGAATTGCCTTAGGTTCGTTGGGTAATTATGATAGTGCTATTGTTTATTTTACAAAAGCAATCACAATAGATGATAAAAATGCGTTTGCTTTTCACAATCGCGCCTTAGCCTACTACCGTTTGGAGCGAAAAACAGAGACCTGCCAAGATTTGGAACGTGCCGTAGAATTGGGGGACAATCAGGCTTACGAAATTCGAAAAAAGTATTGTTTTTAGCAGCGTGCGCCTTATTTTCTTCTTAATTTGATAGAATTTGGGCGATAAAATGAACTTTAACGAACTTTCTGCTTTACAACTGTGTTGTTATGGCGTTGTATTTGAGGGAATTAGGGCATTAAAAATCTTTTGCCACTTTACCCAAAAGACACAGTTTTTTAACACGCCATTCATTTAAAAGTCAAACAAGTTTTGTACTTTTGATTGAAGCCAAACTTTACAAAGTTATGTTTGAAGGTCGGAAAGTTCTCATTCTAAACGCAGACTATCGCGCCATTTCGGTTTGCAGTGTCTATAAAGCGTTTTTATTGGTGTATATGAACAAGGCAGAAATTGTCAATAGCGACCATAGCGAGTACATTCGCACCGTAACGCGTGCTTTTCCGATGCCTTCGGTCATTCGTTTGGTGAGCTATGTCAATGTGCCTTATCGTGGGGTTGTGCTTTCGCGTCAAAATATTTTCAAGCGCGACGGCTACCGCTGCGTGTATTGTGGCAATCGCAAAAAAGAGGAATTGACCCTCGACCATGTCGTGCCGCGCTCACGTGGGGGACGCTCGGATTGGCACAATTTGGTTACGGCTTGCCAAAAGTGCAATGCCAAAAAGGGCAATCTCGACTTAGAAAAAGCGGGCATGACACTACCCTACAAGCCCTTTCGCCCTACTTTTGTGATGTTTTTACGCGAATTTTCGAGTTTGGGCGACGAATCGTGGAAGCCTTTTTTGGAATCTAAATGATATGAATACAAAGTATAAGTTTCATCTTTTTTATTATCCTATTCTTTTGGTTTGAAAACGAAAAGAATAGGATTTTTTGTAAAATAAATATTAGACTAAAAATTTCGCTTCAAACCCAAAAGCCAAAATCTGCCTAAAAGAGCTTTCTGATTGGTTTCTTCGTAAAAAGGTGAGATACTAATGCTATTGATTTGATTGGTGTTTAAAACATTGAAACTTTCTGCCTCTATTTGGTACTTTTTATTGATTTTATAGCTTATTGTGCCATTTAGAAAAAAGAACTGTCGCATTTCCTCATTTTGGCGTAGGAAAAACACCTGTTCGGCTTGGGGTTTGATGATAAGTTTTTCAAAAAACTCAAAAACCAAACTACCTCGTAAATAGTGCATCTGGCTTTTTAGCGCATCTGGCTGCAAATCAGAAAGATAGCGGTTTCGTTGGTTGCGCCAACTTAATTCTATATTAAATTTTTTCTTGAAACGGGTTTGTGCAAAAAAGCTATAGTTTTGCATATAATTTTGAAAATGATTTGTCGTGTTATTCAATACATTTTCAGATTCAAATTGTGTAAGAGAAAAACTCCCTCTAAGAGTTAATGGCACTTTCCCATCAAAAGATTTACTAAAATTTCCTGTAAAAAAACGATTTTCTCTACTTACTTGTAAGGCTTGACTTGCCTGCGCACCTGCGGTAATGACTTGGCTACTGCTGATGCTCAAAGGGCTTTTATCATAGTTAAACATCAAAAAGATTTGAGTGCGCGAAAATAGGTGCATTAGAAAATATTGTCCTGAAAATGAGTGAGTTGGCATGAGTTTTAAAGGAGAAAAACCGCGCCTTAGTGTCCTGAAATCTTCTATGGCAAAACTCTCATTTAGGTCTTGATAAGAAGGCATTTCATTGCGATAGTGGTACTGAAAGGTAAGATTTTGCGACCAAGGCAAATTGAGATGAAGGCTGACATTAGGCTCGAAACGCCATTCATTTTGCCTAAATTGATTGCTTTTTCCTACAAAATCTAAATCGTAATAAGCTAAATTTGAACCAATTTGTAAGCGAAAAAGTTTATGAATATAAGCAAGATGCGTGCCTATATAAGCGCGATTGTACCAAAAATTATTCGATAAATCAAGGCTATTAGGCAACTTAAAATTAGCAATAGGTTCGTTTTGCCACACAAAGTCTGCCTTATGGGTTTGTAAATTTGTTCCTATCTCATTTTTCCATTCCCAACGCTTTTTTACTTTGTAGGTGTGGGTAGTTTTCCATTCGACTTGATAGGAATTGATGCGATTTTGCAGGGCAATTTCGAAAAACTGCAAAGTATCGCCGTTGTGTATCAAGGCATTAGCAGGTAAAAGCGTCGAAAAAACATCTTCGGTAGAGGCAAGGCGCAATCTATCTATATTCGGATTATAGATAAAATTTATATCTGTATCTAAGGTATTTTTTTCATCTATGGTAAAAAGATGCGCTGCGCCCAAGCGCGTTTTAAACTGAAAATAGCGGTGTTGGTCTTCATTTTGGTTTTCTAATCCCAAAAACAGAACACGATTTGTTCCATTTTGATTTTGATTTTGAGGTGAAAATTCAAGTGTAAAATTGAAACTATGTTTTTGATTAGGCACATAAAACAAACGATTGTGTAAAGTAGCCAAAAGGTTTCTATTCTCAAAATTGGCGGTTGCTAAATAGGGTGAATCGAGATTGGGAGAGCCAAAAATACGCTGTATTTGATTGAAATGTTGTGTATTTTTTTGATTAAAAAAGGCATAACTTCGCAATTTTAACTTATCAGAAAAACTAAAAGCCGTACTAAGTGCCGAAAAATAGGTATCCACTTGTGGCGGCAGCTCGGTTTGTGCTTGGCTAATAGGCGCGTCATTGAGGTTTATATTTCTGCGATTGTAGAGCGAACCTGTAAATTCTAAATAACTTCGAACATCAAAAGTATGTTTTCCTACGTTATTTATATCAGTTAGAAACATCGTCTTGACTTTCTTTTTTATCCAAAAAGTGTTCCCATGTAGGCGATAGCGGACTTTTGCCTTGTCATTGAGGGCATCATTGCCTGCACCTGCTACTGCTGCTATTTCGCCAAAAAGTACATTTTTTTTATCATCTCGCAGGGTCAAATTGATAGCTTTATCCTCTCCAAAGGGATTTTTTCTGCCGCCAAATTCGGTATAATTATCTAAAACTTGAATTTTATCGACGGCATCGGCTGGAAATGCTTTACTTATTGTTTCAGGACTTTTACTAAAAAGACTCTCGCCTTCTATCAAAATATCCTTGATACGCTTGCCCTTGTAGTAAATTGTGCCGTCGTCGCGCACTTCCATACCCGGTATTTTTTTCAATACATCTACCACTTTGTCGTCGCCCACGCCTTTAAAATATTCGGCATCAAATTCAAGCGTGTCTTGCTTTTCTATTACAGGCAGACGACGCGCTTCTACGGCTACTTCACCCAAAATTTCGGGGTTTTCTTTGAGTACAAAGTCCAAATTTAGCTTTCTATAATTGCTTTTTTCTACTAAAAGCTCTCGCTTTTGAGTTAAATAACCAAGCATACGCACCTCAAATTGGTACAAATTTGATTCCAAATTCAATTCAAAATCACCGCGCACATCTGCACTTACAAAGGCTTTGAGCGAAGAATCCGCCGCCGAGCGCACAATCACCTGCGCCGAAGCAATGCCCCAACCCACTTCATCTTTCACAGTTCCCTGCATTTTGAAAACTGTTTTTTGAGCGAAAAGAGAAAGCATACTAAGAAAGAAGAAGCCTGCCAATGGCAAGCCTTTTAGAAAGAATAGCATATTTTTTAATATATTATTTATCAACTTTAATAACTTGACCACCTTTAACCGCCTCATTCATGGCTCTTACCTTTTGGCTCAAAATCAAGTTAAACTCCTTTTTAGACACTTTCTTGCCATTCTTAGGGGCTTTGATTTCCACCTTTTCTGGCACTTGCGCACTAAAACTTTTGAAACGCAGGGCAGAACCATCTGATTTATAGACTTCTAAAATAAGTCCCTTTAAGCCGCCATACTCGCTACCGCCCAAAGGCAAGGCGATTTCTTCGGTATACCAAGCCTCGATGCGACTGCTATCAGTTTGCAAAACCGCCATCTTTGCCCTAAAAGGCGTGATTTCGCGCACACTATCAACCAATACCCAATCTTGTTTGGGCAGCGGTTCTTCTATCACAAATGCCTTTTCGAAGACATAAGCTTCAGAAATAGCCTTATTTTGTTTGACATTAAAATAAGTTTTTTCTATTCCCATTTTAATACCCAACTGGTTTTCTTCCCTCTCTACATAAAGAGCCTCCTGATTAGAGAAATATAGCGTTCGCTCATATTTGGGCTTTTCTTTTTGGTCTTTTTTGAAAGTTTCAATAATTTTGTCTTGCAGAGCCTCATCTTTTACCTGTTTGCGCACTTGTTTGATTCGCTTTTCCAAAGAAGCATCTGTAAGGTCTTCATACTCCTCGCTATAAACGACTGTGCCGTTATTGATTTGAGCTTTCAAGCTAAAAGAAAAAACGGATAAAATAAACAAAAGAGATAAAACTATAGTTTTTTTCATTTTATTAAAAGGTTAAAGAGATGATACATAAAAAAGAAGACGCTGGCTTGCCAAAGGGTTTCGAACAAATCTAATTTTGTAAGTAGTTTTTTCCTCTGCCTGAAAATAATGCAAAGTTTGTTCTTTTTTAGCTTCTGCATTTATTTTTGTAAGAAGTTGATTTTGAGCATCAAAAACTTGTATTTGGTAGTCAGATTCTTTATTTTCTGTTGCAATTTGAAAAGCAAGTTTTTCGCGCTTCTCTGTATTCCACTGCAATTCTACTTGTGTTTGCCCTTCTTCCAACCAAAATTGTTGTGAGGTAGTAGCCACCAACGAAGGGTCTAACTGTGCAGTAAGTTTCTTTTTTTCTGATGCGATTTTATTATGTTTTTCTAATAAATTTTGCAAATATTTAGAAGAAACTTTTTTCTCTGTTAGCCAGTCTATTTCAAGTGCAGGCTCGGAAATAAAAGCAAGCGTCAAAGGCTTTTCTTCTATCTTTTCTATGTGGAAAAGGTCTTGCAAATCTTCGTTGTTCGGACGAATTTGGATAGAAATTATATCTTTAGGCGAAGCAGAAATTTCTACCAATCCATTTTCTAAGTATTTGGAAATGAGAATATTATCTTGATTAAAAGCCTTGATTTCAAAACCCTCTCGACTAATTTGCTTTGAAGCCGATAGCGTTCTGTAATCGAGATAAAGTGTAGGATTTTTCAAATTAGAAGGTCTAATTTTGACGTTAAAAAATTTTGTAGAATCAACAGAATTTTTAAAAACTGTTTGGACAATCGTTTTTGTTTTTAAAGACTGATGAGGTTGCGTTTGCAGATGTTCTTCGAAATAAAAGAAATCTGCTGTGGCGAAAAAATAGCGATTTTCTAAATTTGAGGTTGAATCATAATCTTTTTTACTATCAAAAATTTTAACTTTTTCATTTAAGCAAGACGAAATCAACACAAACAAGACACAAATCGGAAAAAGCCAAAAATATTGCCGCCTTTTGCTTTTTGGTGTTTGAACAACCAGCATTTGAAGGCGTGCCTTTAGCTGCCCTCTTTGTATAAAAGCAAGCCCCATTTGTGGTTCAAAAAGGTTTTGCAGGGAAACGCCCAAAGCCTGTGCAGCCAAAAAGGACGCATATTCTTGTGGGGTTTTTTGGCAGAAAGCCACAGCCGCTTGGTCTGCCATGTACTCATGCACCTGCCTTATCTCACGCAAATAGGCATAAATAAATGGATTATACCAAAATAAAATTTGTATAATTTTCATAAAAAATATATCAAAAGTATGCCAATAATACACATGCGCCTGCTCGTGCGTGAGTAGGAAAGCACGTTCTTTTGCGTCTTGAAAAGCAGTAGTTTTAATAAAAATAAAATTAGAAAAAGAAAAAGTATAAGGTATTTTTTCTGACTCAAAAAGGCGAAACGTTCTTTGCTTACTCTGCCATATAAAAGTATGAAGTGATGAGGGAGTTTCTTTTTTCATTTTTCGTATAAAATAGAAAAGTTTTATATTTTGGAATATAAAAACTAATACAAATAAAAATGCAATACTATAATAAAAATATTTGTAATATTTTACTAAAAAATTTGTAAAAATATCATTGTAATTTAAAATAGTTACCATTTCAGAGGAAGCAGAAAATATTTGCGGGATTTGTTTCTGATTCACTACCGCCTCTTGTGGCAAATGCGAAAGGGCAGTTTTCAGCAAAACAAGGTCTTCTTTTTCTCTTTGCTTTACTTCTTGTTCAAAAAAATGACTCAAAGGCAATAACATTGCAAGAACAAGTGTCGCTAATAAATAAAATCGACGCAGCTGATAAAAGCTATGTTTTTTAAAAAATAGCCAGTATATCAAAAAGAAAATGCTGATATAAAACTGAACTTGTAAAAAATACAATAAATTTTCCATAAAATTGATTTTATTTTTTTGTTTTTGAATCAAAATCCTGTTCTTTATTCAAAATGTCATTGAGGTCTTCGAGGCTCAAATCATTTTTTTTCATAAAAAAAGAAAGTAAAGATTTTAAAGAGCCGCCGAAAAAGTTTTTTGTCAATTCTTTTAAAGCGAACTCTTGGTATTGCTCCTGCGAAATAAGCGGATAATATTGATGTGTGTTTCCGTAAGCCTGATGAGATACAAAACCTTTTTGCTCTAAAATTCTAATAATAGTAGAAACAGTATTGTAATTTGGCTTTGGTTCAGGGATTTTTTCTAATAAATCTTTGACAAAAGCCTTTTCTAATTGCCAAAGGAGTTGCATAATTTGTAACTCTGCTTTTGTAAGCTCGCGAAGTTGGTCTTGCATAATTTTAAAGGTCTAAGGGATAAAAGTTTGGATAGGGCAAAGATACAACGAAGTTTTTAGTTGTGCAACTAAAAACTTCGTTTTTCAACTAAAAAAACCGTTCTATGCTTCATTTGCTCACCTAAAAGACTGTTATTCAAGCACTTATTGGATACATTGTGGCAAAAAATAAATTAGCTTACCTCTAATAAAGGTGCGCTTATACAGGTGTTAAGTGCAAACTTTAACAAGAATTACAAGTATCAGAGGCAGCAGGATTGAAAAAAAAGCCGTATCTTGCCTTGTCGCTATTCAGTTATTTCACTCAACATTTCATTTTTTTATCGCATTTGGCTATGGATTTAACACAAGTTCGCGCTTTTGGGAATCTGGAACTATTGGCACGCCAAGTAGTAGAAGGGTTTATTTCGGGTTTGCACAAGTCGCCCTATCACGGTTTTTCGGTGGAATTTGCCGAACATAGGCTCTACAATGAGGGTGAGAGTATTCGCCATATAGATTGGAAAGTGTATGCGCGTACCGATAAATTATTTGTCAAACGCTATGAGGAGGAAACCAACTTACGCGCCCAAATTGTAGTCGATGCCTCGCCTTCTATGTACTATCCTGCGCCCGATTTCGGGAAAATAGGTTTTAGCGTGGCGGCGGCGGCAGCACTTTCCTACCTACTCTACAAACAGCGTGATGCCGTCGGGCTTACCACTTTTTCGGATAAAATAGAGCTGCAAACGCCTATTAAATCTACGGCTGCCCATCTCAATCAAGTTTTGCTTGCCTTAGACGCGCTTTCCAAATCTGACCCCAAGACCGAAAAAATGGAAAAAAGGACTGCCGCTGCACAGGTTTTAGACCATTTGGCACAACGCCTGCACCGCCGCTCCTTAGTTGTCATTTTTAGCGACATGCTCGATAATACCACAGACGAAAAAGCGATTTTCGAAGCCCTACAACATTTGAAACACCAAAAACACGAGGTACTGCTCTTTCATATCAAAGACAAAAAAACAGAAGAAGCCTTTGCCTTCGAAGACCGCCCCCATGAATTTATCGACCTCGAAACAAATCAAAGACTCAAATTACAACCTGCTGCGGTACGCGAATTTTACCAAAAACAAGTAAAAGAACGACACCAAAGGTTAGCCGATGCCTGCGGCAGGTATAAAATTGATTTTATAGAAGTAGATATTGCCGAAAATCTAAACCAAATACTGCTTTCGTATCTTATTAAAAGAAGTAGAATGAAGTAGTAAAAATTTTTACAAAGTAATGCGAAGCTCCCACTTCGCAAGGATAGCTTGCTACCAACAAAGCAGGAGCTTCGTGATACTAACTTCTTGATACAAAAAAAGCGAAGAAATAAATTTCTCCGCTTTTGGTTGGAAAGAGGTAGCCTTGAAGGTGGCATACCGCTTTTGAAAATAAAAGTACAAAAACTAATTTTAAGGCTGTCAGAGTTGTTACTCTACTTTATGTACCTTTCCGCTACCGCTGACATTGCTGCTAAAAGTAGCGGGATTGCCTTTGTAGTAAATATCGCCGCTGCCCGTAATGTTGGCACTAAGGGCTTCGGTAGCCCAGACTTCGATATTGCCGCTGCCGCTAATAGTGGCTCGCACCTCTTGGGCTTCTAAGCAAAAGGCTTTGATATTGCCGCTGCCATTGATAAAATAACGCGCCGTATTGGTGTTTCCGCAAAAATTCATATCGCCGCTGCCATTGATATTGGCATCGAGTTCGCCTTCTAAGCGCAGGTCTATGTCAAAATCGCCCGACCCATTAAGGGCAATATTTAGGTTTTGCCCCTGCAAAGTGCCTACCGATTCTACCTTGCCCGACCCGTCTAAAACGATACCTTTGTAGCTTGGCGAAGTAATGCGCAGCGTTACTTTTTTGGTATGATTGACACAACGGTCGTAATCTACTACCAAACGTCCGTCGCTTCGTACCTGTGTGCTAAGTTCGCTTAAAATATTTTCTTGTGCCGAAATAATAATTTTACTTTCCTGCCCTTCTTCTAATACAACATCAAAACTACCCTTCAAAACCACCTCCTCGAAGGCAGGCAAATCGCGCGTTTCGGTTACGACCTCGCCCTTGCCACGCACACAGAAAGGCTCGCTACACGAAGAAAAAGTAAGGGCGACAACCAAAGAAAGCACAAGATAAAGCAAAGAAAATAAAATTTTGCTTTTTGTAAAAATAAAAGATGAATGATGTGAAAAAGATAGTAGTTGAAAAAAAGAGTTTTTCGTTTGCATAAAATCAGAAAATTTTTAAGGTGAGAGTTAGAAAAAGAAATCAAATGAAGTTTTGCGTTTGCTTTCCTCCATGACGCAAACTCGGCTTGCTGCCCCTACTCGTTTTCGATTTTTATGGCACATTTTTTCGTTTTTTATTTGGAAGGGGAAGAAATACCCCAAAAACCTCTCTTTTTTGCTATTTTTGTCTTCGGTTTGCCTTTTTGTTTTAATCAAACGACAAGACAGTGCCTTGTCCCTACAAAAGTAATGCGAAGTTCCAACTTCGCACGTACAACTGACATCTAACGAAGCTGGAGCTTCGTGCTACTAAGGCAGTGCCTTGTCCCTACAAAAGTAAATGATAGCCCCCATTCACGCTTATTATATCTGAAATGAAGAAATATATTTGTCTAATTTTTGCTTTTTTTTTGATACTTTCTCCCCAAAAAACAGGGGCAGTGGCTTCTCTCACTAACATTAGAAAGACCAAACCGATAAGGGCGGCAGTCTTACACCCCATTCATATCAGCGTTACCGAAATGGAATATCAGGCAGCCCAAAAAACAATAGAAGTATCGCATAAAATTTTTATAGACGATTTAGAAGCCATTTTAGAAAAAAGATTTCGCAAAAAATTTCGCCTTACTTTGGAAGGAAAAGCCGAACAAAGTTCGTATATCTATGATTATTTGCGCCAAAATTTTAAACTTTCGCTACCAGCCTCCTCAAAGCAAAAAAATGAAAAAGAAAGCCTTTTGCAGGCACATTTTTTAGGTTATGAATTTGATTTTGAGGCAATTTATATCTATGCAGAGTACAAATCAGTGAAAAGTTTTAATCAGATAAAAATAGAAAACCGTATTCTTTTAGACCTTTTTGCAGACCAAAAAAATATCACGCACCTACGCTATGGGCAGGTAGAAAAAAGTAGCCTGCTACGCACAGGAAAGGTGGAAGAAGTGTTGGAATTTTGAAAAGGATAGCTAAAATAATGGAGCTAAAATAATAAAGAAGGGCTGAAAATGAGTTAGTTGATGCGCATGACCTCGCCTTTTTCTAACACAATGCGCCTATCTGCCATATTTGCAAGTTCGGTATTGTGTGTAACAATCACAAAGGTTTGTCCGATTTCGGCACGCAACTCGAAAAAGAGATGATGGAGTTGGTCGGCATTTTTTTCATCTAAATTGCCGCTGGGTTCGTCTGCAAAAATAATAGCGGGCGAATTGATAAGGGCGCGTGCCACTGCTACTCTTTGCTGCTCGCCCCCTGAAAGTTCGGAAGGCTTATGATGCGCACGTGCCGCCATGCCCAACTTTTCTAACCATTTTTCTGCCTTCTTTTCTGCCTCCTTTTTGCCCAAACCTGCAATAAAGGCAGGTAGGCAGACATTTTCTATGGCGGAAAATTCGGGGAGTAGGTTGTGAAATTGGAAGACAAAGCCGATATTTTGGTTGCGAAATTGCGCCAAGCTGCTTGCGCTCAAATGAGAAATTTGCTGTTCTTTGAAGAATACTGCACCGCTATCTGGTCGGTCGAGAGTGCCTAAAATATGAAGCAAGGTGCTTTTTCCTGCACCCGAAGCCCCTGTAATGGCGACAATTTCGGAAGTTTCAATGCTCAAATCTATTCCTTTGAGGACTGCTAAGTTGCCGTACTGTTTTTTTATTTTTTCTGCTTTTAATATCATTTTTACTTAATTTAGGATAAAATGGCTTCTTCACAACGTCAGAACCTGAAAATGCACCTCACTACACAGAGCGAGGTGCATTTGAAAACTATTTTTGTGTTGCCTCCGTTGCTTGTGCAGGCTTGACATCTAAAATTTCAACTTCAAAGATAAGCGACGAGCCCGCAGGAATAGGGTCGCGGTCTTGTGCGCCATAAGCTAAGTTGGCAGGGATATAAAGCGTACCTTTGCCGCCTTTGCCGCCCAAAAGAGGCATGCCTTCGTCCCAACCTTTGATGACTTGTCCTACGCCGATAGCGGTTTCGAAGGGCTGTCCTCTGTCGTAAGAAGAGTCGAATACCGTTCCGTCGAGCAAAGTGCCTTTGTAATGCACCACTAAGATTTCACCTGTTTTAGGCGTGCCTTCGCCTTTTTTCTCTACAACATAGTGGATACCCGATTCGGTGCGTGTGGCTTTGATACCTTTTTCAGCAATCCACTTATCTAAGGCAGCAGGGGCTTCTGTTTCCAAAGCGATTTGCTTTTGCTGCATTTCCATCATTTTTTCCTGATATTCTTTAAAGGCTTTTTCTTGGGCTGCCTGCATTTCTTTTTGGTAGTCAGCCATAGAGATGATGTCCGTAACTTTGAGTTCGTTTCTCACCATCGTACCTGCTTGGAAGATAGGCGGCATTTGCGCACCTTTGAAGATGCTATCTGCACTTAGGAAGAAAGTAACGCTATCGCCTACGTGCAACATTTTAAGCAAATCTTTAAAGAAAAGGTCGCCAAAGACGGGAATAAAAACGGGTTGGTCTTGTTCGTAAGTATTACGCACCAAAGAGTCGGTGTGGTTATACATCTTCAAATGCCCTTTGACAAACATACTATCCATTTCGTTTTGCGAAGCCTGTTTGCCGTCTTTATTAGACACATGCACGATATATTTAACGCCATTGATTTCGCCTTCTTTTTTACTATCACAAGCAGTAAAGAAAGGCAGAGAAAGCAGGGCAAAAAAGCCCAAAAGAGAGAATGATTTAAGATTCACGGGTGAATAAAGGGTTAGGTGAGATTGAAGGTTTGGATTGAAAGGTATGATTGAAAGAAGATAAAAGGCTATAAAATTTCAGAACAAAATCATAGAAACAAGGCGGCACTATGGGCAGAATTTAGTCGTGCTGGTGTCCCTGATGGTCGTGTCCGTGATGGTCGTGTGAGGCTTTTCTGTGTCGGACTTCTAAGATTTCGACATCAAAAATAAGGGGCGAATCGGCAGGAATACTACCCATGCTTCGTTTTCCATAGCCCATATCGGCAGGAATGTAGAGCGTACCTTTGCCGCCCTCGCCTAAGGTGCGGATTCCTTCGTCCCAGCCCAAGATGACCTGCCCAATTCCGACAATAAAAGTAAAGGGTTCGCCTCTATCATAGGAGGCATCAAAGACGCTGCCATCGAGGAGTTTGCCGCGATAATGCACCACAACGGTATCGCCCGCAGGAATTTCTAAGCCGCGTTTTTCTATTTTGTATCGCAAGCCTGTCGGACTTTTTTCTACTACCATTTGTTTTTCTTCTAAAAAGGCATCTAATTTTTGCCTTTGTTCGGCACTATAAGTTGCCATTTCCGCCTGTTTTTGGCGCACCATTGCCATCTGTCGCTCCTGCATTTCGGCTTGAAATTCAGAGGGATTGAGCAAGCCTACAACTTTCATTTCATTGCGCAAAAAGCTACCTTTTTCTATAAAAGGCGGCATCGCCATGCCTTTGAGCAGCGAATCGGCACGCATAAAAAAGACAACGCTATCGCCTGCGTTTACATGGCGCAAGAAAAACTTAAAGGGCAAATCCGCACCCATAGGCAGGTAGATAGGCAGTCCGCCCATCTCTTGGTAGCTGTTTCGAATCAGGCTATCCTGTGCTGTATAGAGTTTGAGATGCACCTTGACGGTAGTGCTATCGGTAGGAAAGTGCCTTTCTTGTTCGTTTTTTGCAGTAGGATTTTTGAAAATCTCGTAGCGCACGTCATTTTGCTCTCCCTTTGTAGGAAAGGAAGGATTCTGTTGAGCTTGACTGGTGGGTACAAAATGCAGCAGGGCGCAAAAAAGACCCAAGAGGACGGAAAAAGTAGGTGATTTCATAGGCATAATAACGGTGATGACAAGAGGTTGATAAAACAGAAAATTTTTTTTCTGATTTTTCTAATTTTGATGTTTTTTGTTTTTTTTGTTTTTTTTGTGTCCTATTTTTTATACAATGCGTTTGGTGCAATGCTTTCGGTACAATATTTTGGCGTGCTATTCTGATGAATTTTGTTTGACGAATCTTGTGTTTGATTCAATTTTGCGCTTGGCTCAAAATTGTACAAAACGCAGTTTTTTTGGCGAATTTAATAGGCATTTAACGCCTCTTTATTTTCTTCCAAAAGTTTTTCGAAACGCGCAAGGGCAGTTTTCAAAGGCATGCCCTGTAGCCTGCCTCCTGCTGCATTGTGGTGTCCGCCGCCGAAGAAGTGTTGTGTGGCTAATTTGGCAACCGAAAAAGCACCATGCGAGCGAAAAGAAATGCGGATTTCTTTTTCATACTCCAAAAAAATGGCAGCCAGATTGACCCCTGCTAAGGAAAGAGCGTAATTGACAATTCCCTCTGTATCGCCTGAACGCGATTTGTAGGTCTGTAAGTCGCGCAAAGAGAGGTAAAAATAGGCTGTTTTATACTCTTTCAAAACCTTTAACCTTTTAGAAAGCACAAACCCAAGAAGGCGCAGACGGTCTTCGGAACTATTGTCGTAGATGGCGCGATGAATTGCCCCTGTGTCTAAGCCGCGCTCTATCATTTGGGCAGCAATTTGATGCACATGGCTGCTCGTGCTGGGGAATTTGAAAGAACCTGTATCAGTAACGATACCTGCATAGATGCAAGAAGCGGTAGCAAGGTCTATCAAGTGGGTTTCGCCCATAAGGTCGATGAAGTCATAGATAAGTTCGGCAGTAGCGGCGGCTTCTACTTTCCAAAGCTCGAAGTCGGCAAAATCTTTTTTGCCCCCATGGTGGTCTATCAAAACGATTTTCGCATCAGGCTTACGCAAAGGCAGGAGCGTATCTAAGGGCGACATGCGAGCAGGGTCGGAAAAATCTAAACAGAAAAAGACATCGATTTGGGCAGCCAACTGACGTATGTATTGGGCGGCAATAATTGGCTCTGCCTCCTTTTGCGCTTCTTCTTGGGCGGCAGGTATGAGTTTTGCTTCCTCGTCCCAAATCAAAACCTGCTCATTTTGTGGCATCCACTTCAAAAAATCGGGATATTCGGTAGGCGATACCACCCAAACCTGATGATTTTTCTTCTCTAAATAATGTTTTAGTGCCAAACAAGACCCTAAGGCATCGGCATCAGGACGCTGGTGTGGGAAAATCATGACACGACGGGGCGTAGCCAAAAGGTCTTTGAGGACGGAAAGATTTTGCATATCAAACAAGTAGGAACAAATAAGAGGGCGGCAGCTAAATCAAATGAGCCTTCCAAACAATTTACAAAGGTAAGGCTATTTTTACAATTCTGCAAATCCTAAAATTAGCCCCTTTTCCACAAAACAAACAATCCATACTTTTTTGGCGTTTTGTAGGCGATAGCGTCTGTGAAATATTTGTACAATGTTCGTAAAATAGACCTAAATCTATTGAAAACTACTTGAAAATCAAATGATTATACAAAAGTCTATCCGACAAAACTTATTCGCAGGCGCACTGCTTTTTTCTCATTGCCAACCCTTAAACCTCTTTTTATGTGGAATCCTTTTAAAAGAAAAAGTGAAGTAGAAAAATTAAGAGAAAAATACGAAGCACTCCTGCAAGAGTCTTTCCGCCTTTCTACACAAGATAGAAAGACCTCCGACCTCAAAAGAGCCGAAGCCGAAGCGGTGATGACACAAATCTTGGCATTGGAAAAGAAATCGGAAAACTAAAACTTAGGACAAGGCAGTGCCTTGTCCCTATGCTGCTTTGGCTGTGTTTTAAAACCTCATTGTGTTTTAAAGTCTAATACCGACTAAGCCTTCTCCTCTGTTTGGGCTTCTAAATAGTTGCGAATGTTGTCGCAGGCATTTTTCATTTGTGCGACAATAAACTCGTCTTGGGTAGCCTGTGCCATCGTAGTAGTCAGCCCTAAGAGGCTTTCCAAACAAAAGATTTTCATATCATCAATGAGCATGTCTTTTGTCCAAAGGTCTAAACGCAGGGTGTTTTGCTCTTTCACGTCCCAGACGGAAATCATGATGGCTTTCGCCTCTGCCTGCCCCTCGAAGGGTGCGTCTGTGGCTCGCCAGAAAATTTTATCGGGGATACTTTCTTGGTCTAATTCGACGTGAAAGCGTATTTCAGACTGTTTCACAAGTATAAAAGGGATTTGATGAGGAATGTTGCGCTTTGGCTTTGAAGCACGCCACAAAATTAAGCCTTTTTTGCCAAGCGGTGAAAATAAAAATCGTGTGGCAGGGTCTTGTAGATAAAGAGGAGGCAGAAATTAAAGCCTCAAAAACTGAAAAATCGTTATTTTATTGCTAAATTTGGGAATATCTTTGGAAAAAGAGCTATTTTTGCAAAAATAAGTTCGACCTGCTTTTTTATATTTAAAGCCCTGCACACGTGAAAAAACTGACACTTTTACGCCATGCGCGGACGGTAGATTTCCTCAATAGCGAAACTGATAAACAACGCGCCCTAACCGAAAAAGGCTTGGAAGATGCCCTCGCCTTGGGCAAGAAATGGGCTTCGGAATCCCAGCGTTTCGATAAAATCTATTCCAGCAGTGCGGTACGCGCCCAGATGACGGTTTCGGTCATTGCAGAAAAAATCGAGTACGCGGCTTCGGAAATTACCCTCCTTGATGAGTTGTATAGTGCTTCGGAAGAATTTTTATACCACTTCATACAAGCCATACCCAACTCCTACGATACGGTACTGATAGTCAATCACAATCCTACCCTTACTTCGCTCTGCTATCGCCTTCTGGACGACTACATACCCCTGCTCTATCCCTGCACTGCCATAGAGTTGAGGTTTGAAGTAGAAAGTTGGCAGCACATCGGGCGTGGCAGTGCTACGCTTTTGCGCCGCTTAGAACCAGATATTAGCGAATATTAAGCCCTATCAGTATCCGTTTTCTATTAGACTCAAAATATCAATTTGATGCCCTCCGACGCAATTCTCCCTGCTCAGGGTTTGATAGCCCTTAGTGGCTTGCTTTTTAGCTTGGGTTTGGCTGTGGTGATAGTAAAGAAAAACCCCATCTTGATTCTTATTGGCATCGAGCTGATGCTCAATGCGGCAAATCTGAATTTTGTAGCCTTTGACAACCAACAACAAGGGCATTTGATGGCTCTTTTTGTGATGGTCTTGGCGGCAGCGGAAGTGGCAATAGCCTTAGCCATCTTGCGCCAAATTTATCAGCACCTCAAAACGACGCAATTAGACCATTTGGAAGCAAGTGAAAAAGAATAAGCCTTTGTAGGCTCTCTGCCTTTTGTTTATCTTACCTTTTACCCTTTTCGTTTCTCTGTTATGACATCATATCGCATCGAACACGACACTATGGGCGAAGTCCGCGTTCCCGCCGAAAAATATTGGGGCGCACAGACACAACGTTCTTCTGAAAATTTCAAAATTGGCGGTCAGACGATGCCAAAAGAAGTTATCCACGCTTTTGCGATTCTGAAAAAAGCCGCTGCACTTGCCAACGCCGACTTAGGCGCATTAGCTGCCGACAAAGCCGCCGCCATCGCCGAAGTCTGTGATGAAATCTTAGCTGAAAAATTGGAGGGTGAATTTCCCCTTGTCGTTTGGCAGACAGGTTCGGGAACGCAATCGAATATGAACGTCAATGAAGTTATCGCTAACCGCGCACACGTATTGAAGGGCGGCTCGCTATCAGACGAAAAAAAATGGATACACCCCAACGACGACGTAAATAAGTCGCAATCTTCAAATGACACCTTCCCTACGGCAATGCACATTGCTGCCTACAAGTTGGTCGTCGAGCATACGATTCCGAAAATAGAGAAATTGCGCCATACGTTAGCCGAAAAATCAAAAGCCTATTGGGGCGTTGTCAAAATTGGCAGAACGCACTTAATGGACGCAACGCCACTCACTTTGGGCATGGAACTTTCGGGCTATGTAGCACAGCTTGATTACGGCTTGAAAGCCCTTCGCAATACGCTCGAACACCTCTCGCATTTGGCTTTGGGCGGCACAGCAGTAGGAACGGGGCTAAATACGCCCAAAGGCTATGCCGAATTGGTGGCAAAAAAGATTGCCCAACTTGCAGGGCAGCCCTTCGTTACTGCACCCAATAAATTTGAAGCCTTAGCCGCTCACGACGCTATCGTAGAAACTTCGGGGGCGTTGCGCCAATTAGCCGTTTCGCTCATGAAGATTGCCAATGACATTCGCCTTTTGGCTTCGGGACCGCGCTGTGGTATCGGCGAAATCAATATTCCTGAAAATGAGCCGGGGTCTTCTATTATGCCGGGCAAGGTCAATCCTACTCAATCAGAAGCCCTCACAATGGTTTGCGCCCAAGTTATCGGCTGTGATGCAGCGATTGCGGTAGGCGGCATGAACGGGCATTTCGAGCTAAATGTATTCAAGCCTGTTATGATTTACAACCTCTTGATGGCGGCGCGTCTTTTGGGTGATGCCTGCGAATCCTTCAACGACAACTGCGCCATAGGCATCGAACCCAATCAGGAGCGAATTGATATGCACTTAGAAAATTCTTTGATGCTCGTTACGGCTCTAAACACCAAAATTGGGTATGAAAAGGCGGCTTCTATCGCAAAAAAGGCACACAAAGAAAACAAGACCCTGCGCCAAGCAGCAGTAGAATTGGGCTACCTCACTTCGGAAGAGTTCGACCAGTGGGTAGTACCCTCTAAAATGATTGGTGGCTTATAAAAAATGTAGTTCAGAGCTAACAGTGCTTTTAGGACTGTTAGCTCTGAAAAAATAGCGATTTTTACTTTTAAAAACATTCATATACAATGTTTGACTGCCTATTTTGTCGCAATTCTTTTTCCTACCCACATTAAACGCCTAAAAAGTGTAGAGCTAATTTCTACTTACTTACACGCGCAAACAAAAACTTTATTTTTTTTTGCAATAAACAACGTTTTTGATTTGGAAATTTGGGGAGAGTTTTGTAGGTTTGAAATGGGAAGAAAACTTCGCCCCTTTTCGGACTAAGCCTATTGAAGAGGCTTATCATACCGACATAGCAGTCCCTCTTTAAGCACAAGCTGCGCATAGAAGTTTTCTAACCAAACTGCACAGACAAAAGGCTTTTTTAACCAAATTAGCCCCTCTTTCTTATCGCCTTGTTTTTAAAAACGCTGTTTTTAGACTTGTTTTTAGGAATTTAGGCGAAAATGCGCAATAACTTGCATATAACTACATGTTAGCGGTTATGCTAACACCGACGCTACCTTTAATCAAAAAACAATATTTTAATCTAATGAACAGAAAATTTATTGCCATTTGTTTGCTTTTGACATGTCTTTTTACAGCATGCTCAAGGAATACATTTAAACAAAGCCTAAATTATAACCATTTCCCAACCACACTTACTGAAAGAGTTGACTCTCTTATTGCGAGTACAATGAATCACTATAATATACCTGGACTGTCAATTGGTATCATTAAAGATGACTCTGTAATTTTCTCAAAAGGCTATGGTGTAACAGGAATTATCAACCAAAAAAAAGTAACAGAATATTCAATCTTCCACACGGCATCAGTAAGTAAAATATTTACTGCTTTAGCTATAATGCATCTTATTGAAAATAGACAGCTTGCTCTTGACGAAAAATTGGTAACAATAATACCTAAGTTAAAATATACCGATAAAAGAGTGAATGATATAACAATTAAGACCATGTTGAATCATACTTCTGGAATTCCTGATATAAACTCATATAATTGGTCGAATAATAATCAGGATGACAGTAGTTTAAAAAATTATATTCTAAATAAAAATATAAAACTGGAATTTGCTCCCGCTACAAAGTACGCATACAGCAACTTAGCTTATGATATATTAGGCTTAGTTGTTGAACAGGTTTCAGGACTGACATTTGAGGAATATGTTAAAAGCAACATTCTTACGCCAAACGAAATGATTCAAAGTGACTTTCGCTACTTCAAAATAGCTGATTCATTAAAAACATACCCGCATTCAAAAAGTTGGCTTTCAAAAAATGTATACCAACGAAATATTTACCCATATACCAGAGAGCATTCACCAAGCAGTACACTTAATTCTTCTACAATTGAACTTTCAAAATGGATGATTTCATTTATTAAAAAATTAGATACAGAAAAAGAGCCTTATTATTTTCAGTCAATGATTAAGCAAAGTACCAATTTGAATAAATATATAGGCTTGGGGTTTCAATTAAATACAATAGAAGGGCAAAAAACAATAGGTCACTTTGGTGGCGACAAAGGATTTAGGAGTTATTTACTTATTATTCCTGATAAAAAAATCGGTGCAGTGGTTTTAGCTAACTGCGATTATAATGAAGACTTCAGACAAGAAATTATTAATCAAATTTTAAAAATTATGCTTGCAAGAGTACATTAATAGCACAAACCGCTAACAGCCGTTTGCCGCAATGGGGGCTGACGTGGTAAAATCAAGTGCAGTGCTTCTAACAACATTTGTGCTTGGTTGACATTGAAGTGCTCCGAAATCCCCCACTGCGGCAAGCGGCAAACCGTTGTGCGTGATTTGAAAGAAAACTGCTAAATTTACAAAACTTTAATCACCAAAATGCAAGACGAAATACAAGAATTTATAGAAAAACGATTTGGCGTAACGACAAATGTATTTTTACAAGCCTTACGAAGTAGCCCAAGTGCCAACGGCTACATTATGGGAGCAATTAGCGAATTATTGTTGAAACAGTATTTGGAAAATTTGGGTTACGAAGTCTTGCGTATTAAAGAAAAACCCGCAGGAGGTAATAACGCTAAGAATAGTGAGGCAAGAGGCGACTTTTATATTCGCAAAAGAGGCGAAACCAAAAATGAATGGTTAGTAATTGAGTGCAAAGGACTAAAAAGTAATTCCGAGTTTAGAGGCTCAAAGTTGGACAACAAAGATAAATTGTTTCGTTTTTTGAAACCTTTGGCTTTCCCAAAACCCGATGCCAAACAAAAGACTTACGACAAAGGACTAAAAGCCTACACCAAAACCAAAGAAGATTGGGAAAAGAAAAATCCCGATAAAACTTTTCCGCCTTTTACGTGGGTTTTGGAAACCGCAGGTGCGTTTAGCGTATATTTGGAAGGAATTTGGAAAACCGAGCAAGACCTTAAAACGTGGATTGATAATCAACCCGATGAAGTTTTTACCGAACAAGCCTACCGAAATGTAGAGGGTGCAATCGCCATTTTGGAAACCCACCAACCAAGCAAAAGAATTGGTGAAATCACACAAATAAACCAGGCAGCACCTTTGGTAAAGGACTTCAATATTATGGCAGTAGATTTGTTTTTGCGGACAGGCAGACACGAATTTGCCTTTATGAACAGCGAAAAAATTAGTCATTCGCCCACTTCACCCGAACATTTGTATCAAAACTACACGATTGATGTTTTGGTAAAAGACGAAAAAACACAACCGATTTTTACGCCACCTTGGTACAACGACCTTGAAAAATTGATACAAGAAACAAAACCTACACCAAGAGAAATTGACGAAAGCCAATTAGACACAAGAGAAGATTTTGAAGAAACAGACGAGTGATTTTTGTTTTACACAAATGTGTAGTATATTTGCGCGTGAATGTAAGCCTTAATAAAAGCAATATGAACACTCCCCATTTTTCAAAGATTGAAGATGTTTTTGCACACCTTGAATACGAAGGTTATAAATATCAACGCAATGAAAACATTGCAGATTTATTTATTCCATTTCAAAATATTGATGGCTTAGAAAATATATCTTGTTTTGAAATTATTGTTTTCAAACATCTTTATATCACAGATGATAATAAAGTTATAGAGAGTAGTATATTGACTGATACAGATGGTAATAAGCACCCAAATATTGACATAAATAATTTAACAGAAAACTTCTTTATTCGTCTTAAAGAGAGATTAGCAGAAAGTAATCACCCTTTTTTGAAAGCCTATTATTCTCACTTACTTTTGTTATTATCAAATGCAACAGAGAGCAGACGATACTACATTGAAACTGCTGTAAATTCTTATTTAGAACTTATAGAGATTTATAAGTCTGATTTAAGTATTGAAAATATAGATACTAAAATCTATCACGCAACGAGAAATGCTTGTATGATTGCTATTGAAACGAATTATAACAAACAACAGACAATCAATACTATCATAGAAAATACAACTTTTCTTTATCAAAGAAATTTTGTATTTCTTAAAGCACTTGTAACTTATTTAGTAGAAGATTTTAAAAACTTCAAAACTAAATTAATTACTTTTAATCTACAAGAAATTTGTTTTAATTCTGCACACCGACTCTTAGAAATAAAACCTATTGTAGAAATATTTGACAAAACAATAGCCTTTTTCTATTTAGGAAAAAAAATAGACCAAAAATTTAGTACCTCTACCTATAATTGGCTGTTAGAAATTGCCAAAGTGTATGAAAAAATGTCTATTGAAAGGCAAGACTTAGCCAATTCTGTTTTTTGCTTACAGGCTTTAAATATCTATTCAAGTCTAAAAATGGAGGATAAAATCCAAGAAACAGCCGAAAGGTATAAACAGTTAATAGCATCAAGGCAATTGTTTGAAACTCATCAAGTAATAGATGTTTCATCTCAAATAGAAACTTTTAATACTATGAAGGCAGAACTATTAGCAAAAGACATTAAAGAAATCCTACAATTATTATCTTCTTCAGATAATACTATGGTTTCTATTTCAGAAATTAATAGTTTAGCAAGTAATCAAGAGAATGATAGCAATAACTTTTTAAGTCAATTATCAAAGTCAGTTCTTGATAACAATGGACATACTGCTCAAGAATTTGAAGGAGGTTCAGAGAAATACGAAAAATTAAAGTTTTATGGCATTTTATTAGATACGTACTACAACTTGTTTGTGGTTCATTGTTTTAATGAATTGGTAAAAAACAAGGTTTTAACATTTGATATTTTGATTAACTTTTTAGAACAAAATACTTGGTTCGGGCAAGAAATAACTAAAAGGGCAAATGGTTTTTCTTACGAATACAAATGGACGGACTTTATTAAACCTGCTTTAGAAAATTATTTTGTAGAAATAGATAAAGCTTTTGAAAACAAAGGTTATCAGCCAAGTTTTATTTTATTTATAGATAGTTTGGCTTCTAAAATGGAAGGTATTGTAAGGGATATTTTTGAATTGAATGGTGAAATAACTTTTCAAACAAAAGGGCAAGTTAAGAATAAAACAGTTGAAAAAGACCTAAATGATTTATTTAAGGAATTAGAAGAAGGAAAAGTGTCAAACCTAATAAAAACAAACGATTGGACTTTCCTTAAATTTCTCTTAACAGATAGAGGAGTTGGCTTTAATTTGAGAAATGATATTGCACATACTTTAATGCGTTATGAAGACTACAATATCAAAGTTGCAAATTTACTTTTGCTTGCATTACTTAGATTAAGCCACTATCAACCAACTAATCAAAGCGAAAATGGAACAGCCTAACATCTTTACCCTTCAAAAAGACACTTCTCTACTCAAAAAGTTTTCCGAAATCCACAATAGCATTTACGCCAATGACGGACTCTCGGCACAGCAAGCATTAGACGAAATGCTCAAAGTATTGTTTATGAAGGTGTTTAATAGAAAATTGCGTAAAAATTGGTTTTGGATTGACGAGAAAGAATACAAAGAATGTCTGGACAATAATGTATCTAATGACTTTACGGAAAGAACATTTGAACTTTGGGAAAAATCTAAAAAAGATTTTACAGATATTTTTGAGCCTAACGAAAAGATAAAATTAAGCCTTGCAAGTTTGGCTTTTGCAGTCAATAAATTACAACATATAGACTTTTCAGATACCACAGATGCCAAAGGTTTGGCGTTTCAGAAGTTTTTGGCAAGTACCGAAAAAGCAGACAGAGGACAATTTTTTACACCTGAACCTGTGATAAATTTTTGTGTGGAATTTTTACAACCCAAGCCCCACGAAAAAATTATTGACCCCACTTGTGGCAGTGGTGGTTTTTTATTTTCCGCTTATCAATATTTGTCAGATAATTTTCAGACTTCCAAACAAGAAATTATCCCCAACCTTTTTGGCATTGACATCAATAAAACCATTGTCAAAATCGCTAAAATGAAATTGTTGTTGGAGTGCAACACCAACCTCAATATTGTTGCTCAAAATTCCTTAGAAGATTTAGACGAATTGGCTTTGTCTTTCGGGCAACAGATTGAAAATCAAATGGATATTGTTTTGGCAAATCCACCTTTTGGCACATTAGGAAAAATTACGAATGAAAAACTATTGCGGAAATACGAATTAGGCTATAAATGGCAAGGAGAAAACACTAACTATTTCAAAACCAAAACTTTACATACAGGGCAAACACCTGAAATTCTGTTTATTGAAAGGTGTTTGCAACTTTTGAAAGAAGGTGGCAGAATGGCAATCGTACTACCTAACGGAATGTTTGAAAATCCATCTTTGGAATATTTGCGATATTTTATCAAACAAAAAACAAAGGTTTTGGCAGTAGTCAATTTACCACAAGAAACTTTTATTCCATTTGGAACGGGCGTAAAAACGTCCATTTTATTTTTAGAGAAACAAACCTCACAGGTTTTGAAAACCTGTGAGGTTTCCGAACCAAAAGTATTTTTTGGCAGAGTTACCAAGTTGGGTTATCAAGGAAACAAAAACGGTAATCCAATTTACCAAAAAGATGAGTTTGGTAACTTATTGAAAAACAAGAATAAAGAGCCAATTTTAGAGGAAGATTTCAGTAAAATAATTCAAGATTACAAACAATTTCAGATAACTAACGAAATAGCAATTGAAACTGAAAATAGTTTTACGTTTCCCGTTGCTGAATTAACTGGAAGGTTTGACTTTGATTATTACGCACCTCAAAATCGAAAGTTGCTAAATAAACTCACAAGTCAAAATGCCGTAAAACTTGCAGACCTTTGTGAGATAGTAAAAATAAAAAGCAAAAAACTTTCACAAGCAAACGAAACGGTTGATTACATAGAACTTTCAGACATCAATACGCATAGTTATGAGATTATCAATGCAACAAGTTATTTAGTTCACGAGTTGCCAAGCCGAGCAAGTTATGAAGTCAGAGAAAACGATATTTTGACAGCAGTAGCGGGTAATTCCATAGGCACAAACAAGCACGCAACCGCCTTAGCGACAAAAGATTACGAAGGAAGTATTTGCACCAATGGCTTCAGAATTTTGCGAAACTGCAAAGTAGATTTGTACTATTTGCTCTACTACTTGCGAACAGAAATGTTTTTGAAACAGGTTTTTATGTACCGAACAGGTGCAGCCATTCCCAACATTTCCGACTATGATTTAGGCAGAATTTTAGTGTACCTACCCGAAGGAAAAGTTTTGCAAGAAATCAGCGAGAAAGTGCGTTATTCTTTTGAACTTCGCAAACAAGCAAAAGAGGAAGTAGAAAAAATAAGGATTGAGTTTTAGTGGAAGAAGAACCAACAGCAATCCAAAAAAGCAAGTTCCTAACAAGATAGCCTCGCCCTATTGGGCGTAGTCTCCGACTACGACCTATCAGTATGGCAAATCTTGGATTTGCGTTGTAAGATACCACAAAAATAGCAAAAAACAAATACAAAACGCTGTTTTTTAGCTTTGAAAACCCATCAAATAAAATTTTTCTGTTTAGCCTGTTTTTTAGGGCTAATTAGCCATTTAGTTTAAAGTTATGTAGTCTGAAAAAAGGAACAAAATTAGGACAAGGCAGTACCTTGTCCCTACAGGTCTTACTTTTATGACACTACTTTGTAATCCGAAACCCCAAAATAGCTACCCCACAGGGCTTTTTGCCATCGACAGAAGAAAAATTGAGGTAGTAAGGGGCGGTCTTGTTACATTCAAAGGTTACAGAGTAGTAACTTCTTTTCTTCACAGCATCATAATTAGAAGCCACAATCGCACCCGTAACGTCTTTGAATTGTGCAATTAGCCCCTGCGCCTGCCCCTCCGTACTCGAAATTTCTAAGACATAGGTATTGCCTTTGGTTAGGATACAAGTATAACTTTTATAGGTAGAACAGCCTCTACACGAAGGCTCGATGCGATAACTACGCGAAAGTTGGTATTTATTTTTGGCAAACTGCGTCATGGCTTTGGCTTGAAAGATAGAATCTATACTGCATTGCGCTTGCGCCGTTTGGAGCGAAGCCATAGCAAGCGTAGCGGCTGCAAAAAAGAAAAAGCACATCAAAAAACGTTTCATACCGATTTGGACTATGGGATAAGGAAAACAAGTTTTTACAAACATACAAAACAAAGCCCACTATGGGGTCTTGGATTCGGATTTCGAAGCTAAAATATTGCCAAAAAGAAAAAAAGCCCGCTTTTTGTAACAAGTAAGCAAGGCTCGCTACTAATAAGGTCTCATTTAGACCTATTTCAAGTTATGAAAATTCCTATCGCGATTCGCCTTTTTTGGGAATCCCTGCGCTTTGGCATGGCAGCTTTGCGCGAAAACATCTTGCGCACCGTTCTTTCTCTTTTAGGCGTTACGATTGGCATTTTTGCCATTATCGGGGTGCTGACCTTTGTAGATGCTTTGGAGCGCGGCATCAAAGATAGCCTTTCTTTTTTGGGCGAAAAGGTGATTTATGTGCAGCGCATGCCTTGGATTTTTGAGCCAGACTACCCTTGGTGGAAGTATTTTTCGCGCCCCAATCCGACAATAGAAGAATATGAATTTTTGCGCAAAAGGCTCACTAAAGCCTCTGCCGTTTCGGTCTTTACGGTGCGTGGCGGCTTTACCATCAAATACAAAGAAAATAGCGTTTCGGGGCTTGCCGTACAAGGCATTACGCACAGCCACGCCGAAGTAGCCGACATTCCCGTAGAAGAAGGGCGATATTTTACGCTACCAGAGGCAGATTATTCCGCCGAAGTAGTCATTTTGGGACACACCTTAGCCGCCGAACTTTTTGGTTTGGAAAATCCGATAGGGAAGTTTGTCAAATTGCGCGGCGAAAAGTTTAAAGTGATTGGGATTTTGAAAAAACAAGGCGAGAACCTATTAGATGCGCCAAGCAACGACAACATTTGCATTATTCCCTATTTTACTTACGTCAAAAAATTTGCCTCCAAGCGCGGGGTTTTCCCCACCATTGCCGCCAAAGGCTTTGAAAATGATACCGATTTGCAGGATTTGGAAGGTGAAATGCGCGGTCTGCTACGTAGCTATCGCGGCATTGGAGCTAAACAGGAAGATAGCTTCGCCCTCAATCGCCCAGAAATGTTTGCTAAGTTTTTAGATGGCATTATCGCCGTTCTCACGTTGGCAGGTGCCGTGATAGGGAGTTTTTCTATCTTAGTAGGAGGCTTTGGCATTGCCAACATTATGTTTGTGTCTGTAAAAGAGCGTACAAACCTTATCGGTATCCAAAAATCTTTGGGTGCGCGAAATGAATTTATCTTGTTTCAATTCCTTTTCGAGGCTATCTTTTTGAGCGTTATCGGCGGTTTCTTTGGTCTGATATTGGTTTCGCTGCTCTCCTTCCTCTCCACTGATACTTTTGTCATTGTGATAAACTACGGCAATATTTTGCTGGGCTTAGTCATTGCCCTTTTGATAGGATTGAGCGCGGGCGTAATTCCTGCTTGGATAGCCGCCCGTTTAGACCCTGTGGAGGCGATTCGCTCGAAATAGAGTAGTCTAAATGGAAGCCCTTTCATAACAATTTCCTAACAATTAGGACAAGGCAATGCCTTGTCCCTACTTTTAAGACTTGATAGTTTTTTTACTCGACTTCCAAAAGTAATTTTTCTAAAATCTTCTGCGCCGCCACTGCAATCACCGTTCCAGGACCAAAAACGGCTGCTACACCCTTTTGATACAGAAAATCGTAATCCTTTGGCGGAATCACGCCCCCTGCTACCACTAAAATATCTTCGCGCCCTACCTTTTTGAGTTCCTCAATCAGTTGGGGAATGAGCGTTTTATGCCCTGCCGCCAAAGAAGACGCACCAACCAAATGCACGTCATTTTCCATCGCCATGCGCGCAACCTCTTCGGGCGTTTGGAAAAGGGGACTGATATCGACATCAAAGCCCAAGTCTGCAAAACTTGTCGCAATTACTTTTGCCCCTCTGTCATGCCCATCTTGCCCCATCTTAGCAATGAGAATACGCGGACGACGACCCTCGAGCTGCGCAAATTGATTGGAGAGCTGTTGGGCTTTTACAAAGTCTTCGTTTTTTGCAATTTCTTTCGCATAAGTACCTGAAATTAAGCGGGTTTCTGCTTGAAATCTGCCAAAAACACTTTCCATAGCAGCAGAAATTTCACCCAAAGTAGCGCGAAGCCTTGCCGCTTCTACGGCTAATTCCAACATATTGCCACTCTGATTTTGTGCTGCCTCTTTAATCTTAAAAAGGGCTTTTTGTACGGCTTTTTCATCGCGGTTTGCCTTAATTTCGGAAAGACGCGCAATTTGCGACTCGCGCACAGCCGTATTATCTACTTCAAGTAGTTCAATTTCTGTATTTTCTTCTACCGCATACTTATTCACGCCCACAATGACATCTTTCTGCCCATCGATGCGTGCCTGCTTGCGTGCCGCCGCCTCCTCGATGCGCATCTTCGGGATTCCTGCCTCAATCGCCTTTGTCATGCCGCCCAACTTTTCTACCTCCTCTATCAGCGTCCAAGCGCGTTCTACTAAGGCGGCAGTTAGGCTTTCTACGTAATGCGAACCAGCGTAGGGGTCTATTGCTTTTGTGATTTCTGTATTTTTTTGTATAAAAATTTGTGTATTGCGTGCGATACGTGCAGAAAAGTCAGTAGGCAGTGCAATGGCTTCGTCCAAAGAGTTCGTATGCAAAGACTGTGTGCCGCCTAAGGCTGCCGACATTGCCTCGATGCAAGTGCGCGTTACGTTGTTGAAGGGGTCTTGTTCGGTCAAAGACCAGCCCGAAGTCTGACAATGTGTGCGCAGTGCCATAGATTTTTCATTTTTGGGGTTAAATTGTTTAATCAATTTTGCCCAAAGCAAACGCCCTGCCCGCATCTTAGCCACTTCCATAAAATGGTTCATGCCGATTGCCCAAAAAAAGGAAAGGCGCGGCGCAAAGTCGTCAATGTCCATGCCTGCTGCAATGCCTGTGCGAACATACTCCAATCCATCGGCTAAGGTGTAAGCCAACTCGATGTCTGCCGTTGCCCCCGCTTCCTGCATGTGGTAGCCGCTGATGCTGATAGAATTAAACTTGGGCATTTTTTCGGCAGTATATTTAAAAATATCGGCAATTAGGCGCATGCTCGGTTTGGGCGGATAGATGTAGGTATTGCGCACCATAAACTCCTTCAAGATGTCGTTCTGAATCGTGCCACTCAATTTTTCAGGACTCACCCCTTGCTCCTCTGCGGCTACGATATAAAACGCCATGATGGGAATAACGGCACCGTTCATGGTCATCGAGACGGACATCTGGTCTAAGGGAATTTGGTCGAAAAGCACTTTCATATCCTCTACCGAATCGATGGCTACCCCTGCCTTGCCTACATCTCCTACGACACGTGGGTGGTCGGAATCGTATCCTCTGTGTGTAGCCAAATCGAAAGCAACGGAAAGCCCCTTCTGACCTGCTGCCAAATTGCGCCTATAAAAGGCGTTAGACTCTTGGGCGGTAGAAAAACCTGCGTATTGGCGAATTGTCCAGGGGCGCACCGCATACATAGTGGCATAAGGTCCGCGCAAAAAAGGAGCGATACCTGCGGCAAAGTCAGGGTGCAAAAGCGGCTCACTGTCCAAAGATTGATAATAGGGCTTGACCTGAATCTGTTCGGCGGTTTGCCAAGTAGGGATAGAATCCATATCTGCCTGATAGAAAGGCGTTTGGGCTGCCTCTTGCCAAGCCTTTTCTATGGCTTGGAAGGGAATTTGGGTCAAATCGGGAGTAGGCATAGCATTAGAAAGTATGTTTTCGCGCCCTAAATTTCGCTAAAAAAATACGATTCTGCAAACGCAAGCCCAAAGCAACCTACAAATCTTGTAACTTATCCTTTGGCATAAAGAAAATGGGCAGTATTTGGTTTGGAGCGGATTCTCTTTTTCACGCAAGCCAACACTTTTTCAATACTTTTCGCACCTTTTGTAACGTTTGTAAGGAAATAGCGTAAAATCTAAAAACTTCTTAAAAGGAGCAGGATAGGGATAAAAAAAAGATTTTGGGTCAAAGTCCTTTTTTTAGAACCTTTTTTCTTTTTTTCCAAGAAAGAGTATAATTAAAACGATATGCACTTGCTTCTTATCGCTATTGTTGCGTACCTTTGCAGTATTCTTTCGAATGCCCCCTCTTCTATCGTTTTTAACATAGGGTTAGTCGAACTTTTCTTGGTTAATACAAACAATAGCATTACTTTTAAGCCAGCAATCACCACTATTTTATCGAACGCACAAAAAGAATTTTTCCGTTTTTCTAATGGAAAACACAAAACCCTTTTCTCTCCCTATTCCAACTCTGAAAAGATTGAATTTCCAAAATCTGACACGCCAAATACTTCTACAAAATGACGCTACTTTTACTCTTAAATCCCCTTTCTTTATGTTGAGGCTACATCGCTTACTCTACTCCTTACTTTTTCTGTTTGTTCTGCAAATAGGAACTCTCTTATCTCTACAGGCGCAAATTGATACGCGCTTCTGGTTTGCCGCACCCGAAGTAACCGCAGGTCATGGAGACCAAGACATTCGCTTGTATCTAACAGCTTACACACAAGAGGCAACGGTAGTTATTAGCCAACCTGCCAACGGAGCCTTTGTACCGATTGTCGTAACAATTCCAGCTAACACTGCCCAACAAATAGATTTGACAGGGCGCAAGTTTGAGATAGAAACGCCAAGAGCCATAGACCCTGCCTCCACCGCAGCAACAAATTGGGATTACACCATCAAGCACCGCACAGGTATCCTGATAGAAGCTACCGCTAAAATTTCTGGTTACTATGAAGTTGTGCGTAACAATAACCCCGACATTTTCGCCCTCAAAGGTGCAAACGGCTTAGGAACAGATTTTTATGTGCCTATGCAAACAGCATGGAATCATCAAAACAACTTAACGCCTAATGGACATTCAGGTTTTATCATTGTAGCCACAGAGGATAACACCTTAGTAACCATCAATAATACACGCGCCATCAAGGGACACGCAGCGAACTCTACTTTTAGTATTACCCTAAATAGAGGCGAAACCTATTGCGCTGCCGCCAATCAGCCTTCTGCGGGAAACGCGCCTTTCGGCTCACGTGTAACTTCTAATAAGCCCGTAGCCGTTACGGTTTATCATGATTCCATTAACAGTGGTGCAGGCGGCTGTTATGACTTGGCAGGTGACCAGATTGTGCCTGTGGATATTTTAGGTACAGAATATATCATTATGCGTGGTACTTTGGGCGTGCCAAGCAATTCTCAAGATGAAAAGGTATATATTCTGGCAATAGAAGACGGCACTACCATCAACATCAACCGCGACGGTACTGCCTTAGCAGCGGTGAATCTCAACCGGCAACAGCAGCACACTTTAAATATGCCCATGGGAAGTATAAGGGCTTATATTACTTCCAATAAGCCCGTTTATGTGCTTCACTTTTCGGGCTATGGCTGTGAAACAGGTTGCGCCTTAGTGCCGCCTATTGAATGTACAGGCTCGCGCAGGGTTAATTTTATTCGTTCTACAAATGAAAGTTTTAGTATGACCTTGCTTGTCAAGAACGGTTTTCATGATGATTTCAAAATCAATGGAACAGCCGTTCCTGCCAGTGCTTTTACCTTTGTACCCGGCACTTCTAATGTCTGGCGTTCCGCTCGCATAACCTTAGACGGCACTGGGGCTTATGCTACTGCCAGCAATAACAGCATCCCTGTGGCGGGTAATGTAATAGAAAACGACAGCGCACTCTTTCACATGGGCTTGGTAAATGGAGGAGCTTCTACAGGCTGTAGGTATGGTTATTTCTCGTCTTTTAATGCTCTTAATTTAGGTCCTGATATCAACATTTTCTATGGGACAAGCGTCCTTTTAGATGGGGAAACTTTCGGCGCGTTAGATTACCTTTGGACACCGGGCGGACAAACTACACCTCAAATTACGGTACAGGTACAACGGACTACAAACTATCAAGTAGCCGTCAATGTAGGGGGTTGTATCCTAACAAGTTCTATTTGTGTGGGAACGGTGCAATACGTCTGGACGGGCGACCAAGACGATAACTGGTTTAATATCAATAACTGGAGTCGTCCTTGTGGCGTAGATGCCCTGCCTGATTGCAATACAGATGTTGTCATTCCTGCCCAATTAGAAGGCATACCCATTACAAACTTTCCGCTTATCCGACCTGACGGCTTAGTAGCTCACCCCGGCGCAGCCACAGGAGATGCCTTTGTCCGCAACCTGACGATAGAAGCAGGCGCACAGGTCAATTTGCACCCTACACTAAACTCACATTTGCACATTTGCGGCGATTACGACCAAAAGGGTCATATCGGCATGCCCGCAGGCACGACAATAGAATTTCAAGGTAGCGCAGACCAATTCTTCCGCCGTGCCAATACTGCTACAGGCGAATTTGCAGATGTAATTATCAACAACCAAGACCCTACTTTCCCACGTGTAAAAGTAATGGGTACGAGTGAAACAAACTTCTTGGTAGCACCTTACGGCACACTTCATTTTCAACGCGGTGTTCTGCAAACAGAAGACTTAAAAGAGGTAGTTGTTAAAAATTCTGCACCTAACGCCATCACAGGCTACCCACTGACCAACACCACAAATGACAGATTTGTAGCAGGGCGTTTGCGCCGTTCTACCAATCCGCTGGGTTCGTATGATTTCCCCGTTGGTTTAGCCGCAGAAGACGCAGGAACACCGACCATACAAGCTGCCTATACGGGAAATTTTGTAGGGGCAAATACAGGCACAGCAGTTCCTTTTTGGAAAAATAACAATTTTGCAGCTTGCTTAGGGCAAACGGGTAATATTGTAGCAGACTTTTCAGGTACAAATTCTACCAAACATGGACAACTACCCAATAGCACCATCATCTTAGGAAACAACCCAAGAACCATTGAGATGTGGGTGAATGTAGATGGAGGACTTCCCGCAAATACTCCTATCTTTCAGTTTGGAAACCCGACAGTACAAAATGGCGCATTCTCACTCAGAAGAAACGGTGATGTAAACGTTGGACGTTTTATAGTGGATTTTGGAGGAGGTATTGTAACAGGGTTTACAAATATACCCGGTAGTAATGTGGGGTGGCGACATTTTGCTGTCGTTTATGACGGAAGTAGGGTAAAGGTCTATATGGACGGCATCTTACGCATTGATGTAGCAAAATCAAGCTCTGATATGAATACCCTGTTGGGAACTGCCTACATCGGTCGTTACACCGCCTCCAATGGTACAACGAATCATTACCTGCGTCGTGAGGTCGACAACGTCCGCATCTGGAACTACCCACGCTCGCAATCTGAAATTGCCACAAGCCTTTGCACCACTTACGGTTGTATTCAACCCGTCGGACTTATTGCAAGCTATGACTTTCAAGAAGGCGCAGGTACGCAATTCAACTACAAAGTTCCTTTCTGTGGCATTACCGACTTTATGTATGAACGTGCCAACATCAACTTCCAAACCCCACTTACCGATTCCGACAACCTCTTGGCTTATTTCAATCGTTATGTAGCAACGCCGGGCGCAACTGGTCAAATTGACATTTGTCAAGCCGACTTCGATGTTTGTGATGCCTTAGACCACGGCTTTTGGGATATTTCCTCCTACAATGGTGCAACCAAAACCCCCGGAAATGCTTATTATATCGGAACGTTCTACAATAGCGGCTATAATGCCCCTCCTTGTGGTGCAACCGAAGGGCAGGTTATGAAGCGTACCGCCAATACAGACCCTTGGCTTATCACAACACCCGGACAATGTATCAATAATAGCCTCGATGCTACAGCACGCGGACAAATGTACGGCTTTTCGGAATTTGGTATTGCGCTTACCTTAGACCCTATTATTCTGCCTGTGGAATGGCTCGAAATACAAGCACGCCCATTGAGCAGCAATATTTCGGTACTTTGGGACTTAGCTTCTGAAAAAGATGTAGCCCGCTATGATGTGCTGCGCTCGGAAGATGGTCAGAACTTCCGCTTTATCGGCAGTGTCTTGGCTGATGGTAGTTTGCGATACAGTTTCCTCGACCAAGAGGTACAGGTAGGAATCCGCTATTATTATCGCATCAAAGAAATCACGACCAATGGCATGGAAGGCTCTTTGAGTAAAATCGTTTCGGCGGAATTAGAGGGTAGTCAAGCAGCAAGTTTCAAAGTCTATCCTAATCCTTCCGAAGGCTTGCTCTACATAGATTTTGCAGGTAGCGAATGGCAAAATATACCCGTTCAGATTACCCTTACCAACGTCGTGGGTGCAAATGTGATGGAAACGGCTTACGAACTACCTAATAACAATTCCCAAAAAACACTTAGTTTGGAAGGACTGGCAAAAGGAGTTTATTTCCTAACCCTAACGACACCACTGCAAAAACAAACGATTAAGATTCAAAAGCAATAACAGAAAACGCGCCTTTGAGAAAATCTTATGACTTAAATAAACTATCAAAAAAGAGAAGGATTAAATCCTTCTCTTTTTTGTTTCTGCCCTATTTGCTTGCTAAAAAAATAAGTAGGCAACCCAAATAGCTGCTATCACACCCACCAAGTCTGCAAAAAGACCGCACAAGACTGCATAACGCGTATTCCTAATTCCTACCGAGCCAAAATAGACCGCCAAAACGTAAAAAGTAGTTTCGGTAGAGCCTTGCAAAATACACGCCATGCGACCGATAAGCGAATCTGCACCATGTGTCTTCATCAAATCCACCATCAAACCGCGTGCGCCCGAACCGCTCAAAGGCTTCATCAGTGCCACAGGAAGAGCCTCTATAAAAGATAAATCCATTTTGAGGTGAAAATAATCGCTTGTGTAAGCAACCAAAGTGCGCAAAGTAGAAAACAACAAGTCCATCGCACCCGAAGCGCGAAACAAGCCAATGCCTACCAAAATTGCTATCAAATATGGTACAATTCCTATCGCAACATGAAAGCCCTCTTTCGCCCCTTCTATAAAAAGTTCGTAAGCGTTGTTTTTTTTGAACGCCGCAACTGTTACAAAATAAACCATCACAGCACACAAAATAAAACCACTTATTGCAGCCGTAAGACGCTCTATTTCAGACTTTTCTACATTCAAAACGCCATAAATAATCAATGCCACAAGTAGGGAAATGCCGCCCAGATAGAGCAAAAGAATAGGCGAAAATAAGTTTATTTTTTGAAACAAACTAACAATAACAATTCCCGCAAAAGTAGAGAAAAAGGTAGCAATTAGAATAGGTAGGAACACGTCGGCAGGGTTTGCTGCCCCCAACTGCGCCCGATAGACCATAATACTCACAGGAATAAGGGTTAGCCCCGAAGTATTGAGGGTTAGAAACATAATTTGCGCCTCGCTTGCCTCTTGGGGTTTCGGATTTTCGGCTTGTAGCTCTTTCATCGCCTTCAAACCCAAAGGCGTGGCAGCATTATCAAGTCCGAGCATATTGGCAGCTAAATTCATCACCATAGCACCCATAGCAGGACTATTTTTAGATAAAGTAGGAAAAAGTTGAGAAAATAAAGGCGCAATTAGCCACGATAATTTTTCTATAATTCCATTTTTCTCTGCAATTTTCATCATTCCCAACCAAAAAGCCATCACACCCGTTAGGTATAGCGAGAGTTCGAAGCCCGTCTTCGAACTCTCAAAAGTGCTTTGCAGCATCAGATTAAAAACCTCCATCTCACCCCAAAATAGAGTGCGCAACAATGCCGTCAGGAAAGCTATCAGAAAGAAGGCTATCCAAATATAATTTAGTATCATATTTTTTGTTTAAAAAATCATTTGTTTTTAGAAACCGCCTGTATTGTCTTTTTTTCCTGCAAAAAGTTGGGCAACTCTACAAAAAAGGTAGTCCCTTTCCCTACTTTGCTTTTAAAAGAAATACGTCCGCCCAATTTCTCTACTGCCTGCTTAACGATATAAAGCCCTAAGCCCGAACCTTGCTCTTGGCTTTGGTCATTGGCACGGAAAAACATAGAAAAAAGGTGCGGTTGAGCAGCCTCCAAAATGCCAATGCCATTATCGGCTACCTGCAAAGATAAGCGTTTTTCGGTTACTCGCATCTTAATTTTGGCATAATGCGTATTTTTATTAAAATCTTGATACTTTATTGCATTTGAAATAAAGTTTTTTAATATAATTTCTAATCTTAATTTATCACCCCAATAAGGCACTTCCTGTTGAATTTCTGTTTCTATGTGTAATAAATGTGCCTGTTTCATAAATTTTAAATCTTCGCAGGTTTCTTGTACTAATTTATTCAAATTGATTTCAAGATATTCTACTTCCTGATTTCCATTTTTAGAATAGTCTAAAATGGCATGTATAAATTCGTCTAATTTCAAGACCATTGAACGAACCATGTCTAAATAACTGTAAATCTGGTCTATATTTTTACTATCACGCTCGGCATCAATGACATTGAGCAACCCCAAGATTGAGGTTAGGGGTGAGCGCAAATCGTGTGAGGTTTTATAGACAAAATGGTCTAACTCCTCGTTGGTGCGCTGCAAAGCCTCTAAGGTCTGTGTTAATTCAAATTCTGCTTGCTTTTGTTCAGAAATATCTACCAAAAAAAGTACATAAAAAGCAGGTTCTTCTTCTATATTTCGTACCAAAGACATCGTAAGTTTGACCCAAAGCAAGTCGCCGCGCTTGGGAATCAGGCGAACAAGCAGCGTAAAACGCTCGATACTGCCCTTTGTAAGGCGTTTGAGCTGCGGTAAATACTGCACCAAGTCGGGCGGATAGAGCAAATTTCGGAATTTTTCTATGGAAAGTTCAGAAAGTTGATAGCCCACCATTTGCGCCAAACGCTCATTAAAGGTAGCCCATTCCAAATCAAGCGAAAGGTGCATCACGCCAATGCTCGCCTGCTCGAAGGTAGAACGAAATTTAAGTTCGCTTTCTGCCAATAAAACCTGTGTGGCTTTTCGCTCTGAAATGTCGCGAAAAATGGCGATAAAACGCCCCTCATTGCTTCGTTGAGAAGCGGAAGTGGCAGGCAAAGATTGATTAGAAACCTGCGTATATTGCAATAGACATTCGGTCTGTAAATCAATTTTAAACCTTGTTTGAAGCGGCAATTCAAAAAGCACTTCGGGCTGACTTTCATGGCGCAAACGCTCCAAAGCCTGATAAAAAATAAGTTGCCACCTTTCGGGAATAAGGTCTAAAATCGTCTTCTCACTCATCTCTGCCTCGCCATAATTGAGCGTATCTATTGCACCTTTGTTGAAATATTGCAGTTTGGTGTCGGGATTTTCAAAGATAAAAACGCAATCTTTAGTCGCATCTAAGGTCTGTTTGAACTTGGCTAAGGAGCGCAAAAGCTGATTTTTTTCTGTCAGATTGCGAATCACAATTAAATAACCCAACCTTTCGCCCTCGCCAAAAACCATTTCTTGCGTGCCTTTTACAGGGGCAAGCACGTTTTCAGTTTCTATAATTTGCCCTTCGGCAGTTAGATAAGGCATTTCATAATGCTGCAAATCTTCTGCTAAATTAGAAATCGTATTGGTATGATTCCGATAGCGGGCTATCATATTTTCGAAACGGCTTTCTTCAAAAGGCGAAATCAGAAGCGACTCGATGGAAGTGCCAATGAGAGCCGTAAGCGAATAGCCAAAGAGTTTTTCGGCGGCAGGGTTTGCCCAAACCACTCTTTTTTGGGTATTGATGAGCAAAATCGTTTCGGGAATCCCATACAAAATCGAGCGCATCAGATTTTCTGTGCGCTGCAAAGACAATTCTACGCGCTTTTGCTCGGTAATGTCGGTATCAATTCCATTGGCGATAACAGGCTTGCCCTTGTCATCATACAAAATCTTGACATCGGTTCTGACCCAACGCAAATCGCCGCCGCTGGTCTTGATGCGATACTCATACGAACAGGGTTTTCCCGAAAGGAAAAGATTGCGATGATGGGAAACCAAATCTTGGTCGGCTTGCCAAACGGTTTCAAACCAAAGCATCTCTTGGCTCAAAATCTGCTCGGCACGCACCCCATAAAGCCTTTCTACGGCATTGGAAATGGCGATATGACGCTGCGTTTGAAGGTCTATAGACCAAAAAACGTTGTCTAAGGACTGAAAAATATTTTCTATTTCTTGTTTTGCTTGCTCCAATTCGCGCTGGTTTTTTTTCTGAACGCTAACATCGGTTACAGAAACCACAAATAAAAGCTCTGTTTTTTGTGTATTTTCTTTTAGTGTTTCTTCCCAATCGCTGCCTTCTACCCAATCTGAATTGATAGGGTTGAATTGTAATAAAGCCGAAAAAACTTCGCCTGTACGCTTGAAAAGCCTACATTCTGCCCCTCCTTGTGGGCTTTCGGAAATGTATTTCCAAACCCATTCCACCTTTTGTAGCACCGAAAGCGGCTCGGCTTTCTCTTTGGGCAAAGGCAGAAAATCCCAATACGGTTTCCCTACCAAATCCTGCGGACGGGTATAGGCAAAAAGCTGACAAAAAGCCTGATTGACGCGCCTAATTTTGAGCTGGGCATCTACCACACAAAGCCCAATTTTTACACCCTCGAAGACCGCCTGCGTTAGTTGCTGACTCTGTTTGAGATGCCACTCTGCCATTTTCTGATGGCTCAAATCGCGCATTACCGCCACATATACAGGTGCGCCCCCCCATTCTGTTTGGCTAACGGCAACGTGCAGCGGAAAAATTGTCCCATTCTTGCGCACCCCTTTTAGTTGCGTTTCTGTGATGGTACGAAGGCTACTCCAGCCTGTGGTCAGATGTAAGTTTTGTAGTGAAAATTCTTCATTTTGAAACAAAAAACCAATGCTTTTGCCTATAATTTCCGAAGCCTTGTAACCAAATAGGTGCAAAAGGGCAGGGTTGCAAGTCAAGATTCTATTTTGGCTATCAGTGGTAAGAATCCCATCAGCAACCGTCTGAACGATAGAATGAGCAACTTCGGTAGCTAAAAGTGAAACAGGTACGGGATTTTCTTGCGGCTTCGATACAAAATTTTCCACCTTTCCGATAGCATAAAAAAGTTCGTCTTTGGGTAGTACCTGCCAATGTAAGATTTTATCCTGAAAAACCATCTGAAAAGCATAAACAGAAGGCGCATCAAGCTCGAAAAAATGCTGCAATTTGGCAAGTTCGGAAGGCACAATCAAATCACTTATGTTTTTGGCTACCTTTTCGCGCACATCTGGGTCTGAGGAAGTGTCGGCGAAATAAGAAGCCACTCCAAATAATTCACACACGAAATCATTATACCCCAATAACAGCCCCTGACGGTTGCAAACCCAAATGGGAGCTGCTACTGCATCAAAAAGCGACTTAAAAAAGGCATCTTCAAACAAGGAGTTCGAAGTGGGATAAATAGGCATAAGCGAGCGTTTGAAAAAACGTAAGCAGAGGGTAGGATTTTTTTGGAAACAACAAAAGGCGGAAAGTAGGTATGAGAAAGAAGCCGAAAATTACAAAGCCCTTAGCGATTTTGTGTTCAAGCCGCGCCCCAAGCCTACTCAAAAAGGCTCTCCTGCCTGCAAAAGTTGCACAAGGGAAAGGCGCGGCGGCTTCGAATGACACTCTAAAATTACACAAAAAAAGAGAAGTCGCCAAAAGCGAAGCCTTATTTTAACGCAATTTATAGACGCGAGTTTTTTTATTTTTCAAAAACCCAAATTTTATTTTGGTACTTTGCCAAAGTCTATCTCTTTGCTAAAAAAGGATAATTCGAAGTTTTGATAAAAAAAACAAAGTAAAGCTCTCCGCTTTATCAAAAATATTTTTATTTTTGTATGTTTGCAGCGCATTAAATTTCTTTTATCCTGATGCTTTCAAAACTTTCTCTTATGTCAAGAAAAAAACAAATTTTCACCTATCTACTGACCGCTTTCCTTTTTTTCGCTGCCAAGCCGCTTTTGGCGCAAAGCCAAGCCGATAAAGACGAAGCTGGAAAAAAAGTGTCAAAAGCCATCGAGCTAATGGACAAAGGCGACTTTAATACCGCCGAAGCCCTTTTGAAAGAAGCCACCAAACTCGAACCCGATAATATTTATATCGCCTACGAAACTGCCGCCCTCTACTATCTTAAAAAAGACTACCCAAAGGCTATCAAACTTTTAAAGAGCCTGCTCAAAAAAAGTGAAGCCGACGATTATTTCTACCAACTTTTGGGCAATAGTTACAGCCTAAACGGAGAACCCGATAAAGCCGTCGATATCTACGAAAAGGGAATCAAAAAATTTCCAAATTCGGGCAAACTTTACCTCGAAAGAGGAAACATAGAGATGATGCGCGAAAATTATGACGAGGCACTCGTTTTCTACGAAGAAGGCATCAGAGTAGAGCCAAGTTTTGCTTCCAACTATTTTTGGGCTGCAAATCTTTACTGCCATAGCAACAAAGAAGTTTGGGGTATGATTTATGGTGAAATCTTTTTGAACATGGAGCGCAACACAAAGCGTACCCAAATAATAAGCGAATTGCTTTACAAAGTATATCAAAGTGAGATTAAATTAGAAAAAGATTCCCTATCTGTGAGCTTTCATAGCAACGTAGCAACCATCGATAAGAATAAAAACTTAGTCGGTCTTAGTATGTTCGCCATAGAAGTTTATGAGCCACTTTTGGCAATCGCTATCCTTTCTGAAACCGAAATTAGTTTGGCTTCGCTGCACCGTATTCGCAGCCGATTTAGCGATATGTACTTTGAAAAGGAACATCATAAAACCTATCCCAACCTGCTTTTTTCATTCCACCAAGAACTCAAAGAAAAAGGATTTCTCGAAGCCTATCACTATTGGCTGCTTATGCACGGCAATTTTGATGAATTTGAAGCGTGGAAAAACAAAAACGAAGCCCAATGGGATAGTTTTGTAGAATGGTTCAATGCTAATCCTTTGAATATGACGAAGGAAAACAAATTCCACCGAACTTTATACAAATAAAACATAAATAAAACTTATTTTTACAAAAAGCCGCTTTTGCCTGATTTTCAGTTGGGCAGAGTGTGGCTTTTTGTCGTTACCCAAACAGGCGGACGAACCGACCAATAAATAGATAGATAAGCCGCCTCATTTTTGGCTTTATTGGAAAAGGCAAACTCTTTTTTTATGTAACTTTGCAGCCTTAGCTTGCGTTTTATAGGAAGTTTCAAAAATATTTGATAGTTTTGAAAGTAGCCGCTCCTTCTCTTTCAGGGGCAAAATTCAAAAGGCTCTTGTTTAAAAAAAAGAATTTCTATGAAAAAGCCCCTCTTTTTTCCGAAAGCCCAAACCGCCTCTTTACAGCATCACGACCAGCCCTTTGACCCCCAAACGGCTCAACTCGATTTGCCACGCCTACTCCAAACGGCATTGGTGCAAAAACATGCCGTTGCGCTTTGGCGAAAACCGCTACCCCTTCCGCCCAAAAATGGAACGCATTTAGCTGCCCCCAGCGAAGTTGTCGAGCTTTTGATTTCTTTTGCAGCCCCCCTGCCCAAGCGCAAAATGGACTTAGAGGAGCTAACAGAGGGCTTTGTTGTCGCTCCTTTCGAGGAACAAGAAGAGGTCTTTTTTTTGGAAAAACATCTTTTTTTTAGTTCTCAAAATAGTTTTTTTCAAGTAGAAAAAGGCTTTGAAGCTGAAAAAATTGCGTTTTGGAAATGCTATCAAGAACTTTCCCAAAGGGCTGCGCCCCCTACTTTTCCCTATCACCTTGCCCAAAAAGCAACGCGAAACGCGCCCACAGAAAAGGCGCAATATCTACAAACCGTAGCACGCGCTATCGCTGAAATGCAGCAGCCCGAACCCAATTTTGAAAAAGTTGTCCTTTCGCGTACCAAAAAAGCACCACTTTCCAAAGATTTCAACCTTTGGCAGCTTTTTCAAAAGGCTACACAAACCTATCCACAAGCCTTTGTCGCTGCCATCTCCCTGCCAAAAATCGGAACTTGGTTTTGTGCCACCCCCGAACTGCTCATCAGTCAAGACCAAAAGGGCATCTTCCGAACTATCGCCTTAGCAGGAACGCAACCTTTTCAGCCGCATACCCCCCTTTCAGAAGTCCTCTGGAGGCAAAAGGAGATTGAGGAGCAAGCGATGGTCAGCCGCTACATCATCAACTGTTTCAAAAAAATACGATTGCGCGAATTTTCGGAAGTAGGTCCGCGCACTGCCGTTGCAGGAAACCTGATGCACCTGCGCACCGATTTTGCCGTAGATACGCAAAAGGAGCGTTTTCCACAATTAGCAACGGTGATGCTCGAACTGCTGCACCCTACCTCTGCCGTCTGCGGATTGCCAAAAGATACGGCACACCATTTTATCAAAACTGCCGAAACGCACAAACGAAACCTCTACTGCGGCTATTTGGGAACTGTCCATTTGGGCAAAGATGCCGACATCTTTGTCATGCTGCGTTGCATGGAACTCTTTGAAAATGAGGCACTTCTCTATGCAGGAGGCGGAATTACTGCCGACTCAAAGCCCGAACAAGAATGGCAGGAAACCGAATTTAAGACCCAAACCCTACTCAAACTTCTTTCCTAAGCAAAACCGAACCGTCGACGAGGCTGTTAGCCGTCGGCGAGGCTTTTTTCCTGTAGCGCGAAGCTCCAGCTTCGCCTTTCAAACCATCGACAAGATTTTTTAACTTTTTTGACCCCCGAAAACAAAAAGACCCTTAGACGTTAAAAACATCTAAGGGTCTTTTTTTGAAACCGTCGACGAGGCTGTTAGCCGTCGGCGAGGTTTTGTTTTTTTAGCTTTACGAAACCCCAAAGACTTCGCAAAAAAGCCAAACTTCTCAATCCTTGTTTTAATGGAAGAGGGTTTTAATCAGGGGGCGAGAGAGGAGGGACGAGGGAAAAGCCAAATGAAATTCCCCTATTCTCTCATCTCTAAACTCTCACCCAGTCGCAATCCTTGTTTTAATGGAAGAGGGTTTTTAAG
>NZ_AUGI01000042.1:20722-66945 GCF_000422585.1 Hugenholtzia roseola DSM 9546 | reverse complement strand
TTTTCCTGTCGGACAAAAAAAAGTTGATAAATAAAGTTGGTTTTATCTACATAAACCATTTCTTTATTTCTCATTTGTGCAAAATCTTGTTCGCCTAATGGCAATTTGGGTAGGTTGTGGTTCATTTTTATTTTTTGATTGAAGATACAAAAAATAGGACAGAATCGCTAAGAAAAATTGAGCGGGGATAAAAAAAGCCATTTCCGTAGGAAACGACTTTTTTATTTGTACTATAAAAATAAGTTTTTTAGCAAAATTCTAATAGTAGCTATTCAACATGACAGGCATCACGAGCATCAAAATATCCTCTTGTGAGTCTGTTTCGGAAGGCACAAGGAGGGCAGCGCGATTAGGCTCTGAAAAAGAGAACTTCACCTGTCCCGCTTCCAAATGTCCCAACATATCGATAAGGAATTTGGCATTGAATCCGATTTCGAAGTCTTCGCCTTCAAATTCGCAAAGCAAGTTTTCTTTGGCAGAGTTTGAAAAATCTAAGTCTTCGGCGTTGATGGTAAGGGTGTCGTCCGAAAGTTTGAGGCGCACTTGGTTGGTAACCTTATTGGCGTAGATGATGCTTCGCTTCAAACTGGCGAGCATTTTTTGGCGGTCGATGGTCAGATTGAGGGCGTTATTGTAGGGGATAACGTTCTCATAATCAGGGAAACGCTCATCGATAAGGCGACAAATCATATTGATATTGCCGAAAGTAAAAGCGGCATTTTTTTCATCAAAAGCGATTTGTATTTCCTGCGCCGCATCAGAGGGAAGGGCATTTTTGAGCTGCTCTAAGGCTTTTCCCGGAATGATAAAAGAGGCTTCTT
The DNA here is from genome assembly GCF_000422585.1 of Hugenholtzia roseola DSM 9546. Classification (NCBI taxonomy): domain Bacteria; kingdom Pseudomonadati; phylum Bacteroidota; class Cytophagia; order Cytophagales; family Bernardetiaceae; genus Hugenholtzia; species Hugenholtzia roseola. The sequence goes on along the minus strand of NZ_AUGI01000042.1, from coordinate 66,124 downwards.
GGCTTGCACCTACGCCATTTCTGCGGTAGCGCACCAAACGGTGTGCGTCGGTAGAAACGAAGTTGGTGTGTCCGTCGCGCACTTGCACAAAGACCCCGTTCATGGCAGGTTTCAATTCGTCGGTGCTAATAGCGAAAAGGGTGTAAGAAATTGCACTTGCCAAAACGTCGGAAGTTAGGTGCAGCGTATTTTCGTTACCTACTTCGGCAGGGCTTGGGTAGTCTTCGCCGCTTTCGCCTGTGATTTTGTAGTTACCACTTTCAGCCGTAATCTCGATGGTGGCATTTTCGGGGTCTATGGTAAAGCTGATGGGCTGCTCTGGGAGGTTTTTGAGCGTATCCAAAAGCATTTTGGCAGGAACGGCAATATTTCCATCTTCGTCGGCTTCCACATTCATCTGCGCAATGACCGAAGTTTGCAAATCGGAAGCCGTGATAGTCAGCACGCCTTGTTGAATATCAAATAAAAAGTTTTCTAAAATAGGAATGACCGCATTGCTGGGTACAGCCCCTTTGAGCGCGTTTAGCTGGCGGAGCAGCTGCGCGGAATTGATGATAAACCTCATGTGGCTTACGATTTTGGAGTGTTAGATTTTTTTAAAATAGACAACAAACATAGCAATTTTTTTTCGAAAAAGCCCCCTTTGGAACATTTTTATCAATTTTTTAGTTCGCTCGCACTTATCGAAAAACCTTTTTCACTATCTTGCCTACTGTATTCCTAAAAATTAAAAATATGAACAATTTAAACCTTACAGATGCGAAAAAAAGTAAAACTATCATTGGCAGAATCGAACGCATTGCCCTGCCTGATTTAGCCCTTTTTCAACTTGATGCCAAAATAGACACAGGGGCTTATACAAGTTCGCTGCATTGCCATTCTATTCAGGTTTTGGAAAAAGATGGGGGCAGGGTTTTGTCTTGTTTTTTATTAGACCCTTCTCATCCTGCTTATCAAAATGAACCGCTTTTTTTTAAAAAATTCGCTCAAACGCGCGTCAAAAGTTCGAATGGGCAACTTCAAGAACGTTTTAAAGTCAAGACGCAGATGCAACTGGGCAATCACCTTTTTAAGGTAGAATTTACTTTGAACGATAGGAGCGATATGCGCTATCCTATTTTATTGGGTAGGAAGGTGCTTTCGAAGCGTTTTTTAGTAGATGTGGCGAAAAAATATTGTCTTTAAGTTTTTATTGATACTTAAAAAATAAGTGTAGAATATGTATTTTCATAAAAGTCATAAAGCCCTTACTTGGGTCTTCCCTTGTCTGCTTTGGCAGAAAAAGACGGCAGAGAAAGAGATTTTTCTCACCTTTGATGATGGTCCTATTCCCGAAGTTACCGAATTTGTGCTTGAAAATTTAGCCCTTTATCAGGCAAAGGCTACTTTTTTTTGTGTGGGCGATAACATCAAAAAGCACCCCGATATTTTTGCAAAGGTAGTAGAGGCAGGGCATACCGTAGCCAATCACACCTTTCATCATCTCAACGGTTGGCAGACACAGGCTACTCTTTATTGGGAAAATATAGAAAATTGCACCCAAATTATACAAAAAGAAACAACAAATATTCTTTCTCAAAAGGCTGCGCCTGCGGTTCGCTATTTTCGCCCTCCCTATGGGAAAATGACCCCTGCACAGGTAAGAACGGTTGCGCAACACTATCAAATTGTGATGTGGGACGTGCTAACGGGCGATTTTGATGCCCAACTAAGCCCCCAAGCCTGTTTGGAGGTGGCGTTGGGCAATACCGAAGCAGGGTCTATCGTTACCTTTCACGACAGTTTGAAGGCGCGGCGCAATCTGGAATACGCGCTGCCACTTTTTTTGCAGCACTTTCACCAAGAAGGGTATCTTTTTAGCAAGCTATAAAATCTTTCACAAAAATCTTTCACAAAGCCAAACCCGACTTTGGGCAAGTAAAAAACCACTTTGGTAAAAATAGACTTTTGCGTACTTTTTTTTATCCTTAAAATTGCATATCCTTTTGATGGGAAAACGAAGATGCTTCCCTATTTGCTTCTAATATTATTTCTTTATTCTCTCAAATCTTTTGAATATGCAAATCAAATCAATTCTTTTCGCTATTCTTGGTGCTTTCTTTTTTGTTTTTTCTTTTTCAGAGCAGGCAGCAGCGCAAACGAAAAAAACTTTCGATAACGCTTACGGCTTAGTAGGTACACGCAGCCTAAAATTGCAATGGTTGGGCGAAAAAATGGGCAAAGTCAAGATACAACACGAGGGCGAAGGCGAATTTTCCATCGAGGGCAGCGTGGAAAGCAATGGCGACTATTGCGTCATTTCGGGTACGCTCCTTCCTATCGACGCAAACCGTTTTCGCTTCGAAGGTATTATCAGAACGCGCGTGAGTTTTATCAACAATGGTCAGGAGTGCCTCAAAGAGGCTACTTTGGAAAATGCTTTTATTTTTGAAAAGAAAAATGGAAGAAAATACTACCGTTTGCAACAGATGGAAAACTGTGAAGGCAACAACGTGGTAGATTACGTCGATGTGTTCGAATTTTAGGCACTTCTGCGGCGGCAATATTTTTTAGCATACCTTTTGCCTTTGCTTGTTTCTCTTACTTGCTTCAACTTTCATAGCGAAGGGCTTAGTCCTTCGCTATGCCAAAATAAAATCTTTATGAAGGTTCAAAAAATGTCTTTTATCTATGGCAGCCGTCTTTTTTTGATAGTCTTCTTGCTGCTTTTTTGGGTGGCAATCAAGCCTATGTCTTTTGCAAAGACAGAGCCTTTTTTTGTGCAAGCACAAGATTTTGGCGCGTATTGGGTAGGATTAAAGGAAAGTCTTTTGCAGGAAGAAAAAAATTTGGTCGCAAATCAGTATATCAATTATCCTTTTTATTTTTATCAAAATACCTTTCAAAACTCTACTGAATTTTTAGCAGAATATGAACAAGTTTTTAGTCCCGAACAGATAGCGGCTTTGGTTATGATTTTTGAAAGTGATGTTACAAAAGAGGGACAAGGGGCGGTTCTAAACCTTAGCAGTATGCAAAGGCGTTATTTTTTCAAAAAAGTAGGAACGGGGTGGCGTTGTACCAAAATTGAAAAAATGTAAAAAAATTAAGTTAAATAAGTAATATTTTTAAAAATATAAGAAAGTTAGAACCCTAAGAAATTAGAACCCTAAGAAATTAGAACCCTAAGAAATTAGAACCCTAAGAAATTAGAACACAGATTAGACCGATTAAAGTAGCCTACACCGATATACAATTTTTACCTTGCTTTGTGCAAAATTTGTCCAATCTGTTCAATCCATGTTCTAAAATAAACCGAAAAGCTCTCACAAAATTACGCCCACTCGATGTTGGCGATACGTACCAATTTGATTTTATTTGTAATAATAATTTCTTTACCTTTCAAATCAATTGCATTTTCAGATTTCAATTCTGCCAAATAACGAATCACCGTTTCGGGTGCAGTACCAATCAGATTGGCGATATCCTCGCGCGTGAGGCGAATATTAAGAGCCTGACTTTTGGGTAGTGTGCCATACGTGCTTTGCAGTAAAAGCAGCACTTCGGCTAATCGCTCCCGCACCGTCTTTTGCAGCCAGTTGGTCAGACGGTTTTCCATATCGTTCATATCCGACGACATCAGTTGCATCATCTTTTTGGGAAATTCGCGCACATCTTCGAGCAGGTGCAAGAAGTTTTGTTTGGGTATGAAACAGACTACGACATCTTCTAAGGCGATGGCAGAGATATTATACATCTCGCCGCTTAGAATGGCATTGTAGCCCAAAATGTCGCCTTGGCGGATAAGGCGCACAATTTGCTCCTTGCCGTCTATGCCCGTCTTGACAAGTTTTACATTGCCTTGATAGATGCAATGCACACCGAAGGGACGCGCACCCTCGAAAAAGAGATGCTGCCCTTTTTTGTATTGATTACAGCCTTTATTGGCAGAAAGCTCGGCGGCTTGTGTGGTGGTGAGGTCGCAAAAGACCGAATGTTGGCGCACGCTACATTGGTCGCATTGTGGAAATTCCATGGGTTGTTTTCGCATGACGTGAGTTTGGGGTTTGGTATTATTGTGGCTTTTATTTCTGTCTAACTTTGTTGAGGTTTTGAGGGTCATAAGTTCAACAAAAGTTGTGCTATTGAAATAAAAACTACATAAATATACGAAACCTATCGGCAAGGTACGAAAAAAAGCGTGTTTTTTGAAAGTCAAACCGAAGATAGTCCCATTTGGATAGAAAAATGGAACTTTTCTCTGCGTCAGAAAAGAATTTTTAGCCTAAAATTCCACTTTCTAACCTTCTCTTTTGAAAGGGGCAGTGATGTTAAATTCTAAAAATTAGGTTCGAATGTAGGGAGAAGGAATTGCCTTGTCCGCCGTGAGATTGAAATAAAAAAGGGTTTTCATACTTAAAAGAAGGATTCTGCCCAAATTTTATTTCGTGTCAAATTTGATAAAACAAGGCTTTTCACAAAACTTAACCTGACTGAACTAAAAAGTTTGGGCAAGCCTGCGAAGGCACAAATCCTCTCTTGTGGCTTGTATTTGGGTAGCGCGTCTTTTTTCTTAATTTCTCAAAATTTAGCCTTCACTTTTGGGCTTTCTGACAAATATTTTTTTAATTTTACGAAACTTAGCCTATCTTTCCAAAAAGCTATCCATCTAACGAAACAGAACATGTCAAAAGCAACTTCTTCCAATGCCAAAAGAGTTACGACCCACCTGCTGCAAGAGATGAAACTGCGGGGCGAAAAAATCTCGATGCTCACTGCCTACGATTTTTCGATGGCTAAAATTTTAGACAGCGGGGGGATAGATGTACTGCTCGTCGGCGATTCGGCTTCTAATGTCATGGCGGGTCATGAAACAACGCTCCCCATTACCTTAGACCAGATGATTTATCACGCCAGTGCCGTCGTGCGAGGTGTGCAAAGAGCCTTAGTCGTCGTCGATATTCCCTTTGGCTCTTATCAGGGCAATTCGCGCTTGGCTTTGGAATCTGCCGTCCGTATCATGAAGGAGTCGGGCGCACACGCCGTCAAGATGGAAGGGGGCGAAGAAATCAAGGAATCTATCACGCGCGTACTTTCCGCAGGCGTACCCGTCATGGGGCATTTAGGGCTTACCCCACAATCTATCTACAAATTTGGCACTTATAGCGTCCGCGCTCGCGAAGAAACCGAAGCCGCCAAACTCATAGAAGACGCTAAAATATTGGAGGAATGTGGCTGTTTTGCCATTGTTTTAGAAAAAATACCCTCTAAATTGGCGGCAAAAGTCGCAAAAGCCGTACAAATTCCGATTATCGGAATTGGCGCAGGCGCAGGCGTAGATGGGCAGGTACTCGTTACACACGATATGCTCGGCATTACGCAAGATTTTCACCCCCGTTTTCTTCGCCGTTATGCCGACCTTGCAGGCATCATGAAACAAGCCGTAAGCCAATACGTCGAAGATGTAAAAGCCATTAGCTTTCCTACCGAAGAAGAAAGTTATGAATAGAAGCGCGAAAAAAGCAAAAAAATAAATATAGATTCTATCTATATGCTTATAGAAAATATCAGTTTGGTTGATAGCCAAACTCGTTGTACTTTTGTGTGATATAGACAAATAAACATACTTTCATATTTATAAACTCACTTTGTATCGATGGAAAATCTCAACAAAGAAGCCAACTTTATGCCTCGCATTGGCGATATTGCGCCTGATTTTGAGGCAGTTACGACCATAGGCAAAATCAAGTTTTCAGATTTTGCTAAGGATAAGTGGGTTGTGATGTTTTCGCACCCTGCCGATTTCACCCCCGTCTGCACAACAGAAATGAGCGGTTTTGCCCTCAATCAGGAAAAATTTGCGGCACTCAATACCGACCTTATCGGACTTAGCATCGATAGTATTCATTCGCATTTGGCTTGGGTCAATAATGTGCGTGAAAAAACAGGTGTGTATCTAAACTTTCCTATCATTGCAGATATTGATATGAAAGTTTCTAAATTATACGGCATGTTACAACCCAACGAAAGCGAAACTGCCGCCGTCAGAGCTGTCTTTTTCATCGACCCTGCGAAAAAAATTCGCCTTATTATGTATTATCCGCTCAATGTAGGCAGAAACATGGACGAAATCTTGCGCGTTTTGGAAGCCTTACAATTTGCTGATACACACAAAGTGGCGATGCCTTTAAATTGGCGCAAAGGCGATAAGGTAATTGTGCCACCGCCTAAGACTTTGGCTGAAATGGAGGCGCGTATTGCCGATACTTCTTGTGAAAAAGTAGATTTTTATTTGGCTAAAAAATCTATTTAAACATAGAAAAGTAGATTGGTAGGGACAAGGCACCGCCTTGTCCTTATTTTACCTGAAGTAAGGTTGTGTTTTCATGCCTAAAATAGAACTTAATTCAAATTCTATTTTATGTCAAATTTAAGATATAAAAATTTGCACAAAACTTAGTATTGTGATATAAAGTTCTGTTACTTTACTAAAAATTTATTCTTTTCAAAAATAAAATTTAAAGTATGATTCTTAGCCTCGAAACGGCAACTTCGGTCTGCTCGATTGCCCTGCATGATGCAGAAGGTAATTTAATAGCCTTACAAGAAATACACCAAAAACAGGTACATGCCGAAAAGCTGACCGAGATGATTGCCGCCCTTTTGAAAGCGAATAACCTGATTTTCAAAGACTTATCCGCCATTGCCGTTTCAAAAGGAACAGGCTCTTACACAGGCTTGCGCATTGGCGTGGCTACTGCCAAAGGGCTTTGTTTCGCGCTTGATGTGCCACTGATTGGCGTTTCCACCTTAGCGGCTTTAGCCTTGCAGGGGCTTCAAACTTTGGAGTCGCTTTCGCCTTTGTGCCTTCAAAAAAATACAGACGCGCTGCTTGTGCCGATGATTGATGCACGCCGTATGGAGGTCTTTCAGGCTTTTTTCGAAGCCGAATCAGCCCAAAATTTAGAAACTGACAACATAACCAAAATGCCAAAAAGTTATCTTTTAAAGGAAATAGCTCCCCCCTCTGCCCAAATTTTAGACCCCACTACCTTTGATTTGCTTTTAGAAAAGTACCAAAAAATATATCTTATTGGAAAAGGAGCAGAAAAAGCACGCCCACTTTATGCCCCAGAGCAGGCGCGTATTTTTTTTCTACCGCTGACTACTTCGGCTAAAACCGTTGGTAAAATTGCGGCGCAGGCATATCAGAAGCAACAATTTGAAGACCTCGCCTACTTCGAGCCTTTTTATCTCAAAGATTTTATGGCAACTATTTCTACTAAAAAACTATTGTAAAACCTGTTTTCTATCTCAAAATGACGCTCATAAAAGAAAAAAAGAAAATTATTGCCATTAGTCAAACACTAAGGTCTTTTCTAAAAAAATACAATCGCGAAATTAGTTTGCCTATCGGCTATGAAGATTTAACCCGTTATACCAACGCGATTCCACTCTACAACCAAAAAGGCGAAGATACACTTTGGGTTACGGTCTTTTACAGTCCTTCTGATATGACATTATTATATGAAGGATTAAAGAAAATTTATGCTATTTTAAAGTCTGATGGCGACCTTTCCGTCATGCAGCACCTCTATGTGGATAGGATAGACCTCTGCACTTATGGCAATACGCAGCCTTTTCGCGTCCGTATTGTAAATAATATAAATGATAATTTTGATTATTTTTATATAAAAAAAGCTGACGCTTCAAGGGTCTATGGTTTGGAATGGGAAGACTTGCTTTCTCCCAATCGCATTAGTTATGTCGTTGATAATCAGACGCTTATAGAAGAACATATTATCGGTGTGCCTGCTCATGAGTTTATGCGTTATCAATTAGACCAAATTCGGCGTTTTGATGAAATTCGTTTGGCAAAAGAGTTTGTCAAGTTCAACGAGCGTTGTTTTGTGCGGCTTTTGGGGGATATGCATGCCAATAATTTTGTTGTCGTCATTACACCTGACTTCGAAGAATCGCATTTTCGCTTGCGTGCCATCGACTTCGACCAGCAAAGTTATGAGGGCAAACGTTCTGTTTATATGCCCAAATATTTTAAAGAAAACAATCCAATTATCGAAATCGGTTTGCGCACCATGACCCCCGAAACCACGCGCCAATATCAGCGTGAGGAACGCGCCATGATAGCGCAGCGCATCAAAGCCTCTTATGGTTCTGTTCAAGATTTGCTTCGCGTCATGAACCTCGATAGCCTTTCTACGCCTGAAAAAGTGCAAACCTTACGCGAAGAATTAGCCGCCTACTATCAGAAGCCTATCTTTTTAAAGTGTCAGAATATGGCACAATTACTAAAAGAGAGCCTACGTCTTTTATTTTAAACCCTCAACAAAACTGCCTATTTTTGATATTTTGTCAAACTTTTGTATCTTTGTTTTGCCTGATAATAAGGCTCTTCCTGATTATTGGTCTTTAAAATAATACAAAATTAATGCAAAATATAGATGAACCTAACGAACCTTCAAAAGTGGAAATTCCTTCGCCGCCCGAAAGCTATCAATTAGTAGCTTGTCCGCTTTGTAAAAGAGAGGAGGCTTTGCGATACGAAGCGCGTTATCCTTTGGCGGTCTGTCCCGTTTGTGTTGGGCAAATTACAGATAATAGCGGTCGTCGTTTGGTTTTTTATGAAGACGCGCTTCTGGGTTTTACAGGTTATTATCCTGATAGTCAGGGCAAAGAGTACTACAAAAGCCGTTTTTGTTACGTCAAAGGCGTGCGCTGTTGGGCAGAAGTAATGCGTTTTGGCGGAATCGTCATTCAAATTTATCAAGAAAAAACATAACTCTATTTTTCTAAAAATGAAAAAAAATAACTTATTCTTAGCTTTTTCCGCTTTTTTATTTTGCGGAAGCCTTCTTTGGGCTTGTCAAAGTCAGAAAACTGCAAGCCGCTACCCAAACGAAAGTAGTGAGTTGGCATTGCTCATGCGCCAAATGTGGGACGATACTGATAAGATGAAACAGCAAATTGTTGCCCAAAAAAGCTTTGATGATGTGCGTAGTTCTTTTGTTAAAATCAAAACGGCTACGCCTACCGAGGCAGGTAAAATTGCTACTCCTGTCTATCAAGCCATGAGCGATATGTTTTTAGAACGCTTAGACAAAATGTATCAAAATCCGAAAAATGATGAAGAGTTGCTTAAAAACTACAATGCCTTAGTGCAAAGTTGCTTGCAATGTCATCAAAGCCAATGCCCCGGTCCGATGGTTAGAATTGAGAAGTTATTTATCAAATAAAGCACTTATTTGAGCTTTTCTAAAATAGATTCGGCATGTGCCAAAGATTTAAGCGAAATACGCCCCGTTGCCTCACTCACCTGATAGACCCCCAACTCATAGCGATTTGCTGGTTCTAATAAAAATGAAATGGTGCGGTCGGAAATGCTAATTTCGCCTTTTTGTGGCGTGCTATTTTCTATTGTAAAAGTACAATTCATTTTGCCATTGTTGGCACTTTCTACTTTCAAAATGTTAAGCCGTACAAAAGATAGCTCATTGGTGAGGCGATTGTATGCTTTTCCTTGATAAGTACCGACCAAAGACTGTTCCCAAACTATATCTTCTTCTGATGTATTTTGGGTAATTTGTTGGTCTGATGTTTGGTTTTGCAATATTTCAGTATTTTCAGTAGGTTGGTATTTTTTCCATATCCAAAAACCCCCTAAGGCAATCGCAAGAAAAATAACCCCTGAAAGCACAATCCAAATTAAACTTTTTGATGTTTTTTTAGTACCAACTTTTTCATCTTCACTATTCTTATCAAGATTATTTGCGTCTGAAGCAGGAGAAAGGGACTTGTTTTTGCTTTCATCTGCCGTCGATTTTTTATGACTATTAGGAAATTTAATGTTTAAACTTTGCAATGCTGCCTCCACATCAGCCGTTTCTATTTCCCATTGTTGAAGATGCGACTGTAATTCTTGATATTCGCTATCTGAAAGTGTAGAATTGGCGTAGTAGTGTTCGGAAATATAATATTTTACAAAATCATAGTTTTCTAAAATTTCAAACTCTTGCGTCTTTAAATAAGGCAGGACTTCTTGGTGCAGCCAATTATGCGTTTGGAGTGCCTTTTGATAGGATTTTTGCAGTATTTTATTTTCAAATTGAACAATTTGAGAAGCCATCTTTTCCCAATCTAAACTAAAAAAAGCACGATTTTCAGAAAAGGAAAAAGACGTTTTTTCTATTTCTTCTTTTGTATGATTTTCTGTTTCGTTTCCACCTTCAAAAGGCGAAGGAATAAAAGCCTGTTGGGTAGCTGCTTCTGCTGCCAAATTAGACACTTGTAGCGAAATCATTTCTCTTGTATTTAAAAAAGAAAATTTATCACTTTCTAAGTTCTGATTTAAACTTTCATATAAATAGGGCTGCTTTTTTAAGTTATCGCCCACTAAATAGAGCTGCGCAATAGGGGTTTGTGCATTGAGCCGCTGCAAATGTTCCAACATCTCTGTTGTTAGGCTTTCTATCGTCGTGAGCGAATTTTGCAGTGGTATTTTTTCGTAGGAATGGGGCGTAAAATAATGTAAGAATATCGCCTCTTTTTCTTTTTTTTCTAAGGCTTCTAATACGGCATAAGGTTGATAGGACGCGCCTTTGGGCAGATAGCGAAGGGCTATTTGTGGCTCTCTGTTGGCTTGGTCAAAATTGTTTTCTGTTAAAAAATTAAAAAAATCTTGTGGAAATTTATCTAATGAAACATGAGATAAAATCTGGATAGGAATTTGGTCTATTTGTCCGTATTTTTGTAAATATTGCTGCTTGATTTGCGCCAAATCTGTTTTTAGTAAATGCGCATAGGGAAATTGGCGGCTTAATACCTGAAAAGATACCTTTTTTGCAATATTGATAAAAAAATCATCATAAAAAACACTTGATCCTTTTTCAAAATCTTCTATCTGATGGGGAAAACGCGCTTCTATAACTGTACCTTGTGCCAAAAAAGAGAGCGGGAAAAGTGTGCGTCCTTCTATTTCGAGAAAATTGACCTCCCCATCTACAACGGTTGTGGCACTCCAAAAGCTATCCGCAAAAAAAAGGTACAATAGGGGAAGAGAAGAAAGCTGCGTCATTTTGAGTAAAATTTTAGGTAGAGTTCTATAAAAAGAGGAGGGCGAAGGATTAGATTTTTGAAGTAAGTTTTTGGCTGATTTTTCATTTTTGTCAGCCTGAAATTCCTTGATTCAATTCGACCTTAAAGATAAAGACTCTGCGCCGTATCTCAAAAAATAAAGATAGGCTTTTGAAAAAATAAGCGCGAATTTTTATCTTTTGTAGCATAAAAATCATTTTTGCCTAACCAAAAGCAAGACAATGTGTTATCTTTGAGGGACTGTTCCGTGCTGCTTCCTCGCTGCCTGCTAAACTTCCTATTTGTCGATTTTTATACAAAAAAGAAAACCAAATGGATATTCAAAATAACCCTTATTTAGTTTCTATACAAAACAAAATCGCGCCTATTTGCGCCGAAATTGCGCATCACGATTTGTATAAAAAAATAAAAAATATTGAAGATTTAAAACTTTTTATGCAATCGCATGTCTTTGCCGTTTGGGATTTTATGTCGCTTCTAAAAGGTTTGCAACGTGAGCTTACCTGTGTGGAAGTTCCTTGGATACCCAAAGGCAGCCCTTCTACTCGCGCCCTTATCAATGAAATTGTCTTGGGCGAGGAGTCGGATACAGATGCAGAAGGCAATGTTTTGAGCCATTTTGAGCTATATTTGCAAGCCATGACACAAATTGGGGCAGATACAAAGCCGATTTTGCAGTTTTTAGAACTTCTTAAAGCAGGCAAAAGTACAGAGGTGGCACTGCAAATGGTAGAGATTCCTGCCTCGGTTCGTCAGTTTGTAACTTATACTTTTGAAGTAATAAATAGTAAAAAAAGCTACCTGCAAGCAGCGGTCTTTACTTTTGGAAGGGAGGATTTAATTCCAACTATGTTTTTGAATATTGTAAAAGATTTAGACGAAAAATTTAATGATACAGTTTCTATTTTTAAATATTATTTAGAGCGACATATCGAGGTAGATGGCGACCATCATAGCCATTTAGCCTTAGCCATGACTGCGGAACTTTGTGCTGATGACGCTCAAAAATGGGCAGAGGCAGAGGCGGCGGTTGTGAAAGCCCTACGATTGCGCCGCCAACTTTGGGACGGAGTAGAGGCGCAAATCGGTGCGAAAAAAGTAGCAGTTGTATCAATCTAATAAAACTTAATTTTTTATAGAAAATTCAACAAAGTTTGTGCCTTCACCATTCAAAGGCATAGGCTCACTTTTTTGTCGGGCGAGATGTGCTTTTTCATTGCCAAATTTTGTATTTTTAGCAAAATTTGGCAATATTTAGCTCGCTGCCTTTGCCCAGAGGGGGCATTTTAGGATTTTGCCACCAGCAAAAACCATATCTTTTTACAAATTTATTTAGTTTTGATAACAATAAATTGATTTTTATGAAAATTACACAACAACTATACAGTAGCAACCTAACCCTTTTGACTGATTTGTACCAACTTACGATGGCGTATGGCTATTGGAAATCGGGCATGGCAGACAAGAAGGCTGTTTTTAACCTTTATTTTCGCAAAAATCCCTTTCAAGGGGGCTATGCGATTGCTTGTGGTTTGGATTATGCTATAGATTTTATGGAAAATTTTGAAATTAGTGCCGAAGATGTGGCTTATTTGGCTGCCTTAGATGGCAATGATGGCAAACCGCTTTTTGAGTCGGGCTTTCTGGCGTATTTGCAAGCTATGAAATTTGATTGTGATATTGATGCCGTAAAAGAAGGAACGCTGGTTTTTCCCAACGAACCCTTAGTGCGCGTGCGTGGCGGTTTGGTGCAGTGTCAGTTATTGGAAACACCACTTTTAAATATGATAAATTTTCAAACTCTTATTGCGACAAAAGCATCAAGAGTTTGTTTGGCAGCGCAAGGCGAACCTGTTTTAGAGTTTGGATTGCGACGTGCGCAAGGCATTGATGGCGGCTTGGCAGCGTCAAGGGCGGCTTATATCGGCGGCTGTGCGGCTACTTCGAATGTTTTGGCGGGGCGGCTTTTTGGAATACCGCTCAAAGGCACGCATGCGCATAGTTGGGTCATGTCTTTTGGCGATGAAAAAGCGGCTTTTGAAGCCTACGCCGAAGCGATGCCCAATAATTGTGTCTTTTTAGTGGATACCTACGATACGCTCGAAGGGGTAAAAAATGCGATTGAAGTGGGAAAAAGCCTCAAAGCAAGAGGGCATCAGTTGGCAGGAATCCGTCTGGATTCTGGCGACCTTGCGTATTTGAGCATCGAGGCACGCAAACTTTTAGATGCAGCAGGCTTTGAAAGTACAGAAATTGTAGCAAGTAATGATTTAGATGAGCATATTATCAATAGTTTAAAACAGCAAGATGCAAAGGTGAGTGTTTGGGGAGTGGGTACAAAATTGGTTACGGCTTACGACCAACCTGCGCTTGGTGGCGTGTATAAATTGGCGGCGATTGAAGATGAAAAGGGCGAATGGGCGTACCGAATCAAACTTTCCGAGCAGGCTATCAAAATTTCAAATCCGGGGGTGCAGCAGGTGCGCCGTTTTTACCTCAATGGCGAAGCAATTTCGGATATGATTTATGATGAGCAGCAAATTGAGCAGGTGCAAAATCTCATCATAGACCCTTTGGATATGACGCGCCGCAAAATGATTCCAAAAGAAGCTACTTTTATTGAACTTTTAGAGCCTATTTTTAGAGGGGGCATCTTGCAGTATCAGAAAAAAACGCTCGAACAGACGCGAAAATATGTGCAGGAACAGTTTCAGACCCTACACCGAAGCATTACTCGTTTCACGAATCCACACGCCTATCCTGTGGGGCTTGAAAAACAACTTTTTGAATTAAAAACACAACTTATTATGGAACAACGCGAAAAAAAGACGCTTTCGTAGCCGTATTTTCGCCTCTTGTTTCAAAAGGCTATTTTGGGAAGATTCTTTTTTAAAGGCTTGATTTTCAAGGACTTTGAATATTTTTTTTCTAAATAGCCTTTTCCAAACCACACTTTTCTTATATTTTTACTCTAAACTCGAACCGTTTTGAATTTGGGACATAGTTGGAAAATAGTTTTTTAAAAGTTCTATTTCTTCTATGTTTTTATATAAAAAACGCAAAATCTTTGCCGTTTGCAGTGCAGAAGCTGCCATTTGTTCTAAATTTTGTACAATTCTTTCTCTGTATAACAAAAATTCAGGGTGAGAATCGTCTATATCTTTTTTGATACTTTTATAGCTTTGAAAAAATAAATCTATGACTTTGCTATTTCCGATTGTCCAATTAAAAAGCTCAAATGGTATATTTTCTAAAATCAAACTTTTATCTATCCAAATTTTTTGTTTTTCTTTTTCAACCTTAAAGACAAATTTCTCACTTCTTTCATCTCGCACTTTGCGCTCCAAAGAAAATGCGGCGGCGTTTTCTGCCTGTGCATGAAGCAAAAAAAGCCGTCTTCCTGCTTGTTCCAACTGTGGAAAGTTTTTAAGAAGCGGAATAAATGGTTCTTTTATCAGGTGTAAAATTGCATAAATATAATAAAAAAGAGCCTCTGGTGTGAAATTTTGAGCCGTAACCTGCACGCGCCCTTGCAATAAATCGGCTTCTTTTCTATCAAAATAATCTTCTATTGCTTCTAAGGCTAAGGCTGCATTTTTAAAGTAGGCTTCAAAAATTTGATACCCTTCGGTATTTTTAATACTTTTTTTACCAATTCTTTGAAAAGTCTTTTTTGCTTCTTCAAAATTTTTAGCTAAAGCCTGCATTTTTTTGCTAAATTTCTCCGAAGGTTGTTCTAAATTTTCTTGTATTAAGCGGTAAAGTTCCCTATCATTTTCCCAAATCGCCAAAGGGCGCAGGGCTTGAGCCAATTCTGCCCCTACCTGCACGTATTCCCACTCACCAAAATCGAGCAAAACGGCAAAATTCTGACGTTGGGTTTCGGCTTCTATGCGTATTGGTTTGAGATAATAATTTCTAATCTTATTGTAAGTTTTGAGGTTGAAAAAGCTCAAATCATCGAAGGGGAGCAATTCAAAAAAAGCCTTTTCTGCAAATTGCGAAGAAACGGCACTCTTGTCTATTGCCCAAACACTGCCCGACTGAGGAAACCAAAGTAGAGCTTTTTGATAGTTTTTATTTTCTACAAAATCATTATCGGCTTTCCAAAATTTAGCCACAAAGGGAGCAGCCAAAAAAGGCACAACTAAGGGCTTTTGTGCAGCCTTGACGGGCGCAGCTTCTTTTTTCTGTTGCGCCCAAAGGGTGAGAAAATCGTCAGTAGGGGGAGAGGGCGTTGTGGCAGGTGGCGAACTTTGCAAGATTTCTTTTTCAAAAAATACTTCCAAATCTTTTCTATTCCAAGCCGTTAGGGTTTCTTTTTTCTCGAAAATGGGTTCAAAAGTTTGTTTGAATAGGGCTTTTTCTGTGCCAAAGAGAGGCACTAAGGGAAATTCGAACTGGTGGGTTGGCTGCCACAAGTGCGCCTTATCGGGCTGTAAAGATTGCCATTCTAAGGCTGAAAGGGGGGCAGGAAAGGTATCGATTGCCTGATAAAAGATTTTATTCTGTGTTAAATCTTTGATTTCTTTTTTTATCCAAATACTTAATGCTATATCTTCTTCTTTCCAATCTAAAATATAGATTTTATGAAATTCTTTCTGCCAATTTTTGCGTAAGTTTAGGAAACTACTTTCTACTAAAAACTGCCTATCCGAAAGAAAAAACAAGACTCCGCCGCGCCAATCTAAGCGGTCTAATGCCCATTGTAGCCAAGAGAGAAAATGTAAGTTTTGGGGCAAAAAAGGCGATTTATCTATTTTTTGTTGTAGCCGCCGTTCCATGCGCGTGGGAATTTTAGCACTTGGAGTCCAGGTAGGGAGTTTTAGAAAAAGGTGCGTGATAGGCGATTCACCGATTTTGCGAAGTTGTTTTTTTTGTGGTGAAAGTGGGTTTTGGAAAAAACTAACTTGCGATTTTAGTTCAGTTTTGCCACTAATTTGTGGAAAAAACAAGGGGTTTTGCAAGGATATTTGTCCTTGTGTTTGCGTTTGTTGTTTTAAAAGGCTAAAATAGTAGGTAGGCAGATGCAATTCGAGGCTAAAACTTTGTTTGAAAAAGTCTATATTTTTAAAGAAATCGCCTTTTGAAAAACTTAAATCTAAAATGTACTTATTGTATTTTTCTTTTTTGTTTTGGTTATTCAAAAAAAGTTCTTCATCAAAAAAAGTAAATTCTTCTGCTAACCAGTCTGTTAGGTTCGCCCATTTTAGGTCTAAGGCAGAGGTGGGTTCGTAGATATTAGCTAAAAACTGCTGAAAAAAGTCAAGTTTTTCTTTCCAACTTGCTTGCTGATACGAAATTTCGATGTTTTGCCATTCTTTATTGAGCGGCAGAAGGGTAGCAAAGCGCGTTTCTTCGGAAAGGGTTTCGGAAAGTTCTTCTAAGGTATTAAAAATAAAGTGATTTTCAAAAAAAGAAGGAAATAAGATTTGCAATACTTCGGCTAAAAGCAAGTGGTCGGCAAGATAATGTAATAAATAATCTTCTTTTAATGCAATATTAGGCGCAATTTCCCACTCTTTTTTAATAAATTCTATTTTTTGTTTAAATTGGATATTTTGTAAAAGCTCTATTTCGAGGAGCTTTTGCAGTTGTTTCAACGCCAATAAAAATGGATTGTCGGTTGCCATATTGTCGTTTGGTGGTCAGAGAGATTGCCTTGCCTGCACAAAATTACGATTTTTTTACGATAAACGAAAAGCAAGCCTTTGCGCCTACTTTTTTTGCTCAAAAGTAGGCGCAATCAAAAAATAAAGTTTTTTTAGTGTGCCAAAAAAAGGAAAAGCGTGGGTCTTTTGTGCAAATTAGGCTTAGATTCGGCGGCTGTGCGCCACTGCTTAATCGTTTGGGTCTTGATGTAGGCGTTTTTCGAAGTTAGGTCGGCGGCGATACAGAGGTCAGTTTTGGGTTGTAAGGTTTTGAGCAATTCTTCAAAAATTGCTTCGTTGCGATAGGGCGTTTCTATAAAAAGTTGCGTTTGATTTTGCTTTTTACTTTCACTTTCAAGGCGTTGCAACTCTTTTTTTCGCGCCTCGCTTTCTATGGGCAGATAGCCCTGAAAGGCGAATTTCTGACCGTTCAAACCCGAAGCCATCAAGCCTAAAAGGAGAGAAGATGCGCCAATAAGCGGCATCACGAGCCAATTTTGGGCATGTGCATAGCGTACAGCCAGATTACCGGGGTCGGCAATGCAAGGCACGCCTGCTTCCGACATTACGCCAATTTGACTTACTTGTGGATTCTTTTCAAAAAGTATTTTAAAAAATTGCTCTACATCTTGATAAGAAGTATTTTTATCTAATTGAAAAAAATGAAGCGTGTCTATCTCTTTTTCACGACAAACCCGACGAATGTAGCGGCGAGCGGTACGTAAGTTTTCTACCAAAAAAACAGAAGTTTGTTCAATGCTTTCCCTAATTTCAGGGCTTACAAAAAAAGTAGTTTCTGACGAAGCAAGGCTTTCATTTTCGGCAATGGGGAGCGGAATGAGATAGAGTTTTACCATAAATTTGTGTAACTTTGCCTTCTTTGAAGTCTATTTTTGGAAAAAGAAGCGTAGGCTCTCTCAACAAAATGCGTTTTCGAAGGCAGGAGATTTGATTTGAAGTCCAGACCTTTGGCAAAGATAGAGAAAAAGGCGGCTAAAAAACAAATGCGCTCTTTCGAATCTTATTATTAAAAAATCAAAACAAAACGATAAAATTATCTTCTTATGATGAAAAAAAAATATCCTTTTTCTCTTTCAAATTTGTTTTCTTGGGCATCTTTTTTCCTGCTGACGCTGCTTTTTAGTTGTATAGAGGAGAGTTTGCCCCCTCAACCTATCGAGCCTGATGCAGGGAGCGGGCGTTATGAAAAGGGCGTTTTTGTCGTTTGTGAGGGGAATTTTGGTTGGGGCGTGGCGACGGTTTCTTTTTTAGATGATAAAGAAGAAAAAGTTTTTAACAACATTTTTTCAAAAGCAAATCAAGGTGATTTGCTCGGCAATGTCGCCCAATCGATGGTTTTGCATCAAAATAGGGGCTATGTTGTGGTCAATAATTCTCAAAAAATAGAGGTGGTAGAGCCAAATACATTCAAAAGAATTGCGACTTTTGAAGGCTTCGTTTCACCCCGTTTCCTACTTCCTATTGATGCGCGAAAGGCATATCTGACCAATATTTTTCGCAACTTTTTTTACGTGATAGATTTGGAAAGTGGTGCAATTTTAAAAACAATAGAAGTAGGCTTTTGGACGGAAAATCTCTTACAAGTAGGGGAGCAGGTCTGGGTAGGAGCGCATGAGGCAGATAAAATTGCAATTTTTGAAACAGAAAATGATATGCCTATAAAATTTCTTACGGTAGGAAAGGGAGCTAAATGGTGGGCAAAAGATGCACAAAATCGGGTTTGGTTGCTCACAAAGGGGGCTTTGGCAGGTGAAAACGGACAGGCAGAATTGGTGTGCATCGATAGCAGGACTTTTGAAATTCGCGCCATCAAAAAATTTGAGGCTGGAGATAGGGTTAGTCAGTTGGCGATTGATGCGCAGCAGGAAACACTTTTTTATATACAAAATCAGAATCTTATCTCTTTGAATATCAACGATTTAACGGAAAATGTCTTGGTAGAAAATCTGCCCGCTACTTTGGTCTATAATTTGGAGGCACACCCAAAAGAGCCTTTTTTGTATCTTGCAGATGCGCTCGATTATGTGCAGGAGGGCTTAGTTTGGAAGTATGATAGCAGGAGCGGCGAACTTTTGGGGCGTTATTCCGTAGGGGTAATACCGCAGGATTTTTGTTTTCAACCCTAAAATGACAAACAAAAGCATTTTTGTCAAATTTTATTACTACTGTTTTATCACTACTATTTCGTCATTATTATTTTAGCAAAAACAAAAACATGAAAACGTCTATTTTTTCTACTTTCTTTCATACTTTTTCAATCGCTATTTTTTTTGCCTTTTATTTCGGTGCTTTTTCCTTTTCAGCAGTGCAGGCGCAGGGTTGTAGCGACGCAGGTTTCTGCACAATGGGGGCGATGCGTCCGAATCAGGCGTATCAGAAAAAGGACAAAATCGAGTTGCGCTCTTTGGAGATAAGCCAATATTATGGCAGGACGGTTTTCAAAGGCAATATTTGGGCTACCAATGTGGAAGCAAATTTTAGCTTGGGGAAAAAGTTTCTTTGGCAATTCAAACTCCCTTATGAAATTCACAGCGGACGTTTGGGTACGACGCAAGGTTTTGGCGACCTTTCTTTGAGCCTCACTTATTTAGCCTTACAAAAGGAAGCCTATCAAATCCAACTGACGGCAGGCACAAAAATTCCGACTAACCGCGCGAGCCTTTCTAATGAGCAGGGATTACCCTTACCGATGTACTACCAAACCAGCTTGGGGACGTATGATTTGGTCTTGGGAGCAGCCTTGCAGACGAAAAAATGGCTCTTGGCTACAGGTTTTCAGATGCCGATTTTAAACCAAAATGAAAACGCCTTCTTTTGGGGAGCTTGGCGCGATAGCCCACTCAAGCCCATTTCTGACCTCTATCCGCCTGCCCTGCACCTACGAAGGGGCAAAGATTTGATGTTGCGCCTTGAACGCAGTGTTCGTTTTTCACGCTTCAATGCCTACATAGGGGCTTTGGCTATTTATAGATTCAGTCAAGACCAGCGATTTACGCCCAACACAGAAGATTATGGCTTGGTGGAAGGCAGCAGAGGCTTGGTCTGCAATTTCCTTTCAGGCGTGGGCTATCGCTTTTCTACGCGCTACTCTTTGAGTGGACTTTTTGCCTACGCGCCCAAAGTTTTGCAGCGCGAAACAAATCCCGACGGTTTGGGGCGGCGTTTTGTTGTTTCTATGGCGTTTAAAAGAAATTTTTAATAAGTTTGAAAGGCGCAAGGAATGTTTCTGAAATGGCTGAAATGGCTTTATGAAAAAGCCTTGTGGTAGTTTTTTCACCTATTTTACAAACCGTTCAAAAATACTAACAATTCTTAAAAAACGCAAAAGAGTAGGGGCGAGGGGCTTTTTTTTCGTCTGCTTTGTAACGTAAATTTCACAAAACCGTAAATTTGCGCATACAAAATACTTAAGCAGTCCAAAAAAATAAATATTTGCTCCCCATGAAAGTGCGTCTTCTCTTTTTGATGCAGCTTTGGCTGTATTGGCTTTCCTTCTTTGCCTTCGGACGTTTTTTCTTCTTGTTATACAACTGGGAAAAATACGCTACCGCGCCTTTTTTAGAAACGCTACGTGCCTTTCCCAAAGCCCTCGCCTTAGACCTTTCCACAACAGGGTATTTGCTTGTTTTGCCTACACTTTATACTTTTATACATTTTTTCTGGCAAAAAAGGTTTTTTTTGTATCTACACAAATTTTATCATTATATTCTGATTTTGCTATTAGTTAGTATTCAAATTGGTGAAATCTTGCTTTATCGCGCTTGGGGTACAAAACTCAATGCCTATGCCGTTTCGTTTTTAGCCTATCCTACTCAAATGGTTGCCTCTTTGCAGGTAGAGCAAATGGTGAGCGGTTTTGTTTTGTGGGCTACTTTTTTGGTGCTTGCCTTTTGGGGTTATAGTAGGATTGTGGGCAAAACGCGCAGTTCTGTTTTTGCATTTTCTTCTAAAAATAGGGCAGGGCAGGGCAGTGAAAAAAGAAAAGTTGCTCCCTTATGGTTTGCTTCATTTGCTAATTTTTACCAGAAAAAAGAAGCCTTTTTTGTTCCTTTTCTATTTGTATTGGTAGGAAGCCTGACCTTTTTAGCCATTCGTGGGGGCGTACAGCTTGCGCCCATCAATCAGAGTGCCGCCTATTATTCTACCTTGCCTATGCTCAATCATTTGGCTATCAATACGCATTGGAACTTGCTTTTTAGTGTTTTAAAATCTAAAAAAGCCGCTGCACAAGTGGCAGAGCAGTATTTCGAACCGCAAAAGGCAGCAGAACTTGTCCGCCAACTTTACAAAAGACCTTACGAAGGGGGGCAGAGCAGGGCGAAAAGTGTAGCGCATAGCCCTGACATAGACCCTGCCCAATACAAAAAAACAGAGGCAGATTTTATCTTTGCTGCACCGCGTCCGAACATTGTTTTGGTAATGTTGGAAAGTTGGACGGCAGATGTCATCGCACCTTTGGGAGGGCAGCCCAATCTAACGCCTCACTTCAATCAACTTTGTCAGGAAGGTTTGCTTTTTACAAAGGTCTATGCCACAGGCGACCGCACCGATAAGGGCGTTGTTGGAATATTGAGTGGCTACCCTGCCCAGCCGCTCACTTCTATCATCAAAGAGCCACACAAAGCGGAAAAACTGCCCGTTTTGGCGCAGGATTTGGCACAAATAGGCTACCAAACCGCGATACTTTATGCAGGTGAATCAGAATATTTCAACTTTAAAGCCTATTGGCAGCAGGGCGGTTTCGAAAAAATCATAGACGTGGACGATTTTGAAGCCACTATGCTCAATAGCAAATGGGGCGCACACGACCATTTTGCCTTCGAAAAATCTATTGAAGAAATAAACCATTTGCATCAGAAAAAAAACGCGCCTTTCTTCTTTTCAATTCTGACACTAAGCAGTCATGAGCCTTATCAAATTCCCGAAGGCATCGATTTTGAAGCTCCTATGGCAGCCAAAAACGAAGTAGATTTGTTTTCAAATGCGATTGCCTATACCGATTGGAGCATTGGTCAATTTTTGAAGCAGGCGCGAAAAGAGGCTTGGTATGACAACACGCTCTTTGTTTTCGTTGCCGACCATGGACACCGTTTCCCTAAAAACTACGCCGACACGCGCGATTTTGGAAAGTATAAAATCCCTTTGCTCTTTTATGGAGAAGTCTTGAAGGCGGAAAAGCGTGGTAAGGCTTGCCCCACGATTGCTTCACAAACCGACCTTGCTGCTACGCTTTTGGCGCAGATGAATTTGCCCACTTACCGTTATGAGTGGAGTCAGGATATACTCAATCCTAATGTTCCACACTTTGCTTTTTATGGTTTCGAAGAGGGCTTTGCTTGGTTAGGGCAAAATTCGGGATTTATTTACGATAAAAATACGAAAACCAAACGCGCGATTTTTGGCAAGGATACGGCGCAGGAATGGGGGCTTCCACATCAAAGTTTGGACTATGGAAAAGCCTATTTGCAGCATCTTTTGGCGGATTATAGCAAAAAGTAGGGCGAAGTTCCAGCTTCGCGCTTGTTTCTACATTTTATTTTGTATCAAATTTTAAAATAAACTGTTTTCTGATGTAGGGACAAGACATTGCCCTATCCGAAGTTAGATTGAAACAAAAAGTAGGGCGAAGTACCAACTTCGCCCTACTTTTTTTGTACCAAATTTTTTACTATTTTCTTGTTACATTTTTTTCTACGATTTCTTTTTCTACGATTTCTTTTTCCACCTGCTTTTTACCTTGTCCCAAAATACAAAGTAGGCATCTGTATCGAAGAGGCGCGAATCGTTGCGTGCTTGGAATAGGAAAATGAGTCCGATAGTGAAAAGTACGATATTGGCAATCCAAGAGCCAAACCAGATAGAAACGACTGACTCACGCGCCCACTTGTCGCCTGTAATGCTAAGGACGTAGAAAAGCATAAAAAAGCCAATCGATACCAAAACGGGCATGCCCAGTCCGCCCTTTTTGATAATGGCACCCAAAGGCGCACCGATTAAGAACATGGCAAAACAGGCGATTGCGTAGGTGTAACGCTTGTTTTTTTCCAAAAGTGCGCGTCTTGAATTGCGATTGAGGGTATTGATGCGCTCATATTGGCTTGTGGCAAAGGCGCGGATATTTTTTGCCCTATCGCGTGCGCGTTCTATCATATTTTTGCGCTCAAAAGCCGACCACTGTACCGAAAGGGGCGTATAGCCTTCGGGAATTTGTTCGGGCGCAAGCCAAATCGCTTCGGGGGCTTTGAGGCGGACGCTGTCTTTGTTTGTGTTTTTGCCCAAACGCTCGGAAAGACTCTGGTTTTTGATGGCTTCAAAATCGGTAGGGCTAAGGGCGGCAGTGCTTTTGGTCGAGTCTGTTTGGGTCTGCTTTTGTATTTGATTCTTTTTAGGGTTTAATTTTTTACCATCACGAAAAGAAAAGCGTCTTTTAAGTGAGTCCCTGCTAATTTTGGCACTTGTTTTATTGGGTTTCTTGATTTCTGTGGTTTGGGCTTGTTGCGCCTGCGTGTCTTGTTGGGTTTGGTGTGCTTTGCGAATGGAGTCGGCAATTTGGGTCGATTCAAAGGCGGCACTGCTGGTATCGCGCTGGGCTAAAGTAATTTCCTTTTTATTTTGTTCGGATTTGAAGATATAATCGAAGTAACTATGGCTGCGCAAAGAAAATTCGGCGGCTAAGGTATCGGCTTGTCTTTGTAACGAGTCGGCTTCACTTTGCAGTTGATTGATGTTCATTGTCAGGCGATTCGAGTGAAAGAGGTCTTCGGGCGTTTCGTCCATCTGCATAAAAGCCAAGTCGAACATAAAATCTGCCTTGTCGAACTTATCGCGGACGAAGGCTTTTTTGCCATCTTGCGAATATTGTTCGGAAAAGCGGTAGCCATCTTCTACTTGCAGTTGTAAAAATTGGTTGTTGCCGATATTGCGCATCACGCCCTTGCGTGCGGCGATAAGGTCGGTATTGCCTAAATTGCGCGTGTGGTCGTAAATAAAGATGTCTTCGATGTGTTCGCCGTCGGGGTGTTTTTTGCCGATATAAATGCTCCAATTGGGGATACCATTGTGAAATGCACCTTCGGGAAAATCTAAGGTCGGCTCTTTCTGACGCGCATCATAGAGTAGGCGATAGGCTTTGAGATTGACTTCGGGAACGATATAATTATTAAAAAGATAAGCTACAAAAGTAAGGACAATGGCAAATAATCCTATCGAGCGCAATACGCGCGTAAGCGAAATGCCGATACCCTTTATCGCCGTTAGTTCGTTGTGTTCGCCCAAATTACCAAACGCCATCAGAGAGGAGAGCAACATTGCCAAAGGTAGGGCTTGTGGCACTAAGGTCATGGAAAAATAAAATAGTATTTGTCCTAAAACATCATAGCCTAAATCTTTTCCCATCAAATCTTCTATGTATTTCGACATAAAGACCATCAGCAGGATAAAAAGCACCACCGAGAAGGTTAGGAAAAATAGCCCGATAAAGGCATCTATAATTAACTTATCTACTTTTTTTAACATACTTTTTTAGAACAAAAATAGAGCAGCCGCAAGTCGAAGGCTTGAAAACAGAAAAACGTCGATAATGGTGCGAAACTACAAAATTCGTTTCATATAGGCACTATCCAAGCGGCAGGCTTAACAGAATTTAAGTCGAAACATTTTGGCGGGCTTTTTATCAAGATTCAACAAAAAACCTTAAATTGCCAAACTTGTAGAAGGCATAGCCGCAAATCCTACTTTCCTTTTGTTTTACCCTCAAAAAATCATAACAAAATGCCCAATTCTTTATCAACACAACTCAAAGAATACCTCATTTTTCAGAATGAGCATACCGAAATTTACGACCTGCGCCACCAAATTCCCCATACCATTTTCGCTTATTGGAAGGGCTATTTGATGATGGACACGCCCGAAGCGATTGATGCCTGCCAATTTTCATTAGATTTATTTCAAGAAAAAGACATCAAGGTAATGATTTCCGACCATAGCTTTTTGGAAGGGGCAGAGGTTGATTTTCTCGATTGGCTGCACGATTATTATTTCCCTACGGCGGTCAGAAATGGTTTAGTGGCAGAAATTGTACTTAGCTCGAATCACGACATCGGCAATATCGCCTTAGAATTGATGTACGACGAAGACGACCTTTATCAAAAGGTAAAGCGAGGCGAACTTTATACCCCAAAAATAGACGGCTTTGAGCCTGCCAAACTATTGGCTGCCAAAATCATTGCCGAAAAGCAAGCCCTTTCCGAATAGAACAAAGGAATGACGGCTATTTGAGGCTGCTGCGGACGCGAAGCCAAATAAATCCGACAAAGCCAACGCCCAACAAGACGGTGTAGTGGTAGAAATTTTCTGCACTATCGGTTAGTAGCCCCCAGAGCGAAAGTGCCATCAAGCCCAACATGACCAGCGGCAACACGCCTTCGAAAAGGCTGCCTTTTTGCTTTTTCTTAGCCTGACGAGCGGCACTGAAAGCACCTCTTAGGTTGCTATTTTGGGTATAATCAGAGGGGCGGTTATCGGAATTGGCTACCCCTTCGGTTGTTTCTTGCGCCACTTCGTCCCAAAATTCGGGATTTTGGTGTTTGAGTTCCATGAGTCTTTTTTCGCGAGCCTCTTTTTCGGGGTCGTAATAGCGTGGCTGAAATTCGAAGCGGCGGTATTTTGGTAATTTGATAAATCCAAACATATCGAGCAGGTATTTAGGGCGTGATGTTAAATTCTAAAAATCAGACGCAAATGTAGGGACAAAGCATTGACTTGTCCTATGCCCCAAACCCTAAGGGTCTTCAAGACCCTTAGGGTTTAAGTCCAAATTTCATTTCGTTTCTAATTTGGCAAAACAAGACTTTTTTACAGAACTTAACATTACTGGGTATTTAGGTCGGTTTGTTGATTAGAATAGAAAACAGACTTTTTCCTTTCTTTTTCCTCCAATGCAGACAAAGGTACGAATTTTAAGAGCAAGACAAGGGCGTAAGGCGGCATTTTTTCGCCACACCTTTGAAAGAAAATTTGAAAAAAATCAAAGAAAATAGGATAGGGCTTGCAAGCACTATCCTATTTTTTCGTCTGAAAAAGGGAAGTCTTACAAACCCTGCCTTATAGAAAGTCAATTTTTATGATTTAGACACAATCGCGCTTTTTTTATTGTGCAGGTGTGTCTTTGAGGAGTCGTCTTAAAATTTTGCCTACGTTTGATTTTGGCAGTTCTGTTCTAAACTCGACGTGTTTAGGCACTTTGTAGGCGGTCATGTTTTGCTTACAAAAGTCTTTGATTTCCTCTGCCGTTAGGCTTTCATCTTTTTTGACGATAAAGGCTTTGACGGCTTCGGACGATTTGTCGTCAGGCACGCCGATAACGCCTACTTCCAACACTTTGGGGTGCGAGGCGATAACATTTTCTACCTCATTCGGATAGACATTGAAGCCTGAAACCAAAATCATCTCTTTTTTCCTATCCACAATCTTGACAAAACCCTCTTCGTCCATCACGCCGATGTCGCCTGTTTTGAACCATTCGCCGCTCATTACATTTGCCGTTTCTTCGGGTCTCTGCCAATAGCCGAGCATCACTTGCGCTCCTTTTGCCCAAATTTCGCCTCTTTCGCCTAAGGGTACATCTAAGCCTGCATCATCGACGATACGGATTTCGGTGCTGGGCAGGGGCAAGCCAATGTAGCCGATTTTTTCCTTGCCATTGAGCGGATTAGCGGTAAGCCCTGGCGAGGTTTCGGTTAGACCGTAGGCTTCAATCAGGGCGCAGCCTGTGGTTTGCTGCCAACGTTGTGCCACGATGTCTTGCACCGCCATGCCGCCACCAAGCGAAACTTTGAGATTGGAAAAGTCGCAACTTTTAAAGTCGGGGTTATTCAAAAGTGCGTTGAAAAGGGTATTTACGCCACTGATAATAGAGAAGCGATGCCTTTTGAGTTCTTCTACAAAGGCAGGAATGTCGCGCGGATTGGTGATAAGGACGTTTTTTGCGCCATATTTGAGGAAGCCAAAGCAGTTGAAGGTAAGGGCAAAGATGTGGTACAAAGGCAGCGCGGTGATGCCTACTTCGTTTCCTTCGTTGATTTTAAAACCTGTCCAAGCCATTAGCTGCGCCATATTTGCCAAAATATTGCGATGGGAAAGCATCGCACCTTTCGAAACGCCCGTTGTGCCGCCTGTATATTGCAAAAAGGCGATGTCCGAACTTTTGAGGTCAGGGCTTTGGTAGTTGTATTTTTTCCCCTCTGCAAGGGCATCTTTAAAACTTACCGCCTGCGGAATGTGAAAGGGCGGCACCATTTTTTTGAGGTGCTTAATTGCCAAGTTCATAAACCAGCCCTTGATGCCGCCGACCATATCGGCAACTTCGGTAATGATGACTTTTTCTATTCCCGTTTGTGGCAAAATTTCTTGTAAATTTTTCGCCATATTCGCCAAAATAACAATCGCTTTTGCGCCAGAATCGTTAAATTGGTGCTTCATCTCTTTGGGCGTGTAGAGCGGATTGGTATTCACTACCACTAAGCCTGCTCGCATTGCGCCAAAAATAGCAATAGGGTATTGAATTAGGTTTGGCATCTGAACGGCTATCTTATCGCCTTTTTTCAAGCCTTGTCTTTGTAAATAGGCAGCAAAAGCCGCCGATAGCTTGTCTAAATCGTTGAAACTAATGATTGCCCCTAAGTTTTCGTAGGCGGGACGCGCTCCGAATTTCTGAATACACTCCTCGAAAAGTTCGAGCAGCGAGCTATAATGGTCGGGGTTGATTTGGGCAGGCACACCCGCAGGGTACGATTTGAGCCAGATTTTCTCCATTGTGTAGATTTTGAGTAAAGTTTGGTCGTGTGTGTAATCTTTGGTTAAAATAGGCGTATTTTTGGGAAAAAAGCAAATCTTTGTCGCTTTTTTTTCGGCATGCCGAATTTATTTTTGAAGATTGCTTTTTAAAGGGCATTTTGTAGCTTTGTATGAAACCTAAGCGGCTTGAAAAGGCTTGGAAGTTTCGCCAAATTTTATTTCGTTTAGAATTTGAAAATACAAGGCTTTTTGTAGGAAAATCTTTATCTTTTTATGATACTTCGAAAGTGGCTGTTTTTAGGCTTTGCTTGTGCTTTTTTGTTTGAGTTTTTCTTTCTGTGCTTTGCGCCAAAAAAGGCAATCGCGCAAGAAAATTCGCAGGTGCTTTCCAATAAAAAACAGAAAACGCAGGTAGAATTAGCCCAAACGTTGCGCGATTTGCAGCGCAAGTTGGAGATGGAAAAAAATGATTCTATCAAACTTCTGATTCTAACCGAAATTTTCTCTTGTAGCCGCAAAATCAATCCTGACACCGCTCTTTATTATGCGCAACGCCAGATTGCTTTGGCGCAAAAGGTAGGCTCTGTGCAGGGCAAAATGTCGGGTCTTGTCAATGCAGGATTGATTTATAGAATGCAGGGCAAATACGAAAAAACGTATGAAAGTTATCTATTGGCTCTTTCTTTGGCGCGTACCGCAGGGCATCTTTCGGGCGAAACAGTGGTGTTAAATAATTTGGGTGCTACCTATCAATCGCAAGGAATTTACAACAAAGCCTTGCAATATTATCAGCAGTCTTTGGATATTTCGTTGAAAGAATTGAAGCGAAAAGCCCAAATAAGGCACAAAAACGCCGAGCGCGACAGTCTTTCTGTGGGGTCGCTCTATAATAATATCGGCAGCATTTATTTTGAAAAGGGTTTTTACGACAAGGCAATGCAGTTTTATCGCAAGGCTTTGGAGATGCGTAGCGACGATAATTTGCGCATGAAGTCTAAAATTTTAAATAATTTGGCAGTTATCTATGAAAAAGAAAAGCAATACAAACGCGCCTTAGAGTACCATCAGGAAGCCTTAGCCTTGCGCGAAAAGTTAGGCGATTTAAAAGAAATTGCACAAAGCTACAACAACATTGGCATTATTTACAAAGAAACAGACCAAGATTCTTTGGCGCGTCTGCTTTTTGACCAAGCCCTTCGCATCAGAAACCAAATCAGCGACCAAAAAGGGCTTAGTAGCACCCTCAATAATATCGGAACTTTGTACGAAAAAAAGGAACTCTATGACGAAGCCCTTTCTTTTTACAATAAAAGCCTCAAAATCAGACGCGAAGACAACGACCAAGAAGGGCAAGTCGCCTCCCTTAAAAATATCAGCCTGCTCTACCAAAAGAAAGGAAATGCTGCAAAATCTAACCAAATTGCAAAAGAAGCCCTCGCGATGGCGGAAAAAATAGGGGCAATGACGCATATAGAACGCCTCAACGAAATCCTCTACGTCAATGCCAAGACCTCTGGAAGGGAAGAAGAAGCCCTCAAATATTTGGAAAGCTACACCCAAACAAAAGATTCTATCTCTAATTTAGAAAAAACCAAAACCATTGCCCAACTGCAAATTTTATACGAAACAGAAAGAAAGGAACAGCTTATTAAAGAATTGCGACAGCAAAATGAAATCCAACAACTGCAAGCCGAGCGGACGCGCTCTTATTTTGTGGCGGCAGGTTTGGGCTTGCTTTCAGTTGCGCTGATGGTCATCTTTGCCTTTGTGCGTTCCAACTTGCGCAAAAAATCGGCACTTTTAGAGTTGCGCCTACAAAACCTCGAAATTGGGCAGGAATTGGCGCAGGCAGAATTAAAGGCGATTAAATCGCAGATGAACCCTCATTTTATCTTCAACGCGCTTAATTCTATTCAGAGTTTTATCTTTTTAGATGATAAAAGAAAAGCCTCTATTTATTTGAGCAAATTTGCACAACTGATGCGGCTGGTCTTGGAAATGTCTGATGCCAAAGCGGTTAGTTTGAAAGATGAGCTAACGGCTTTGCGCCTCTACCTCGATTTTGAAAACATGCGCATGAACAATGATTTAAAATATACGGTTCAGATTGATGAAAATATTTCCGAACACAATTTACACATTCCGCCCATGATTATTCAGCCTTATGTAGAAAATGCAATTAAACATGGGCTTTTACACAAAAAAACAGGCGATAAAAATTTAGAAATTTTATTTCAACTTTCAAACGACCAAACTTGGTTGGAGGTCTGTATCAGCGATAATGGCATTGGGCGCGAAAAGGCGGCAGAAATTAAGGCGCAGAGCAAGAACCAACACAAGTCTTTTGCCACACAAGCAAATCAGAAAAGGTTATTGATTTTGGGTGAATTGGCGGCGCAAAATTTGGGCAAAAATGGAAAGGCAAAGGACAAAACGATAGCCGATTTTGTTAGAATTATAGACCTGCACGACGCACGCCAAAATCCTATCGGCACGCGCGTAGAATTGCGTCTGCCTATCTAATTACAAAACCTTTCAGACATGAAAACCAACGCTTTACGACTTCTCGAACAGAAAAAAATAGCCTATCAAGTCGTTGAATATCAGTATGATACGGAAAATTTAGACGTAGCCAAAATTGCACTCGACAATGCCCTTCCTTTGGCGCACATCTTCAAAACTTTGGTTACGATAAGTCCGACAGGCGAAATAATGGTTGCTTTGGTAGGGGGCGACAAACAACTTTCTAAAAAAAAATTGGCACAGCAGGCAGGGCATAAAAAGATAGAATTGCTGCCCCTCAAAGATTTATTGCCACAGACGGGCTACCAGCGCGGCGGTTGTTCGCCTTTGGGCATGAAAAAGAAATTTCGTACCTTCATAGATAAAGCAGGATTAGAACTATCTCAA
Source organism: Hugenholtzia roseola DSM 9546 (assembly GCF_000422585.1). Classification (NCBI taxonomy): domain Bacteria; kingdom Pseudomonadati; phylum Bacteroidota; class Cytophagia; order Cytophagales; family Bernardetiaceae; genus Hugenholtzia; species Hugenholtzia roseola. The sequence continues at coordinate 35,657 of NZ_AUGI01000042.1, read as the reverse complement.
ATTTACGTTAATGCGGGCAAAAGAGGACTACTTTTTAGCATAGCACCGCAAACTTTGGCAGAGCTAACGGCGGCTATTTGGGCAGAAATAACCGAGGAGGAGGCTGAAACGGCGTAGAAATTAGCAAAAAATAAAGGGACAAGTTTTTATTTTGTCCCTTTGTTTGTAGCCTATCTTTTAATCAATTTAAAGGCTATATTACGCCCATGCCCTTGCATAATGGCAAGATTTATCCAAGAAAGGGCAAATTGCTCTAAAAGAGCGGCTTTGTCATCTCCACCAAAATCCCAGCAGGTAGAAAAACCTGCATCTAAGGCAAGTTGTGTGGCTACTTCTTTGGCTTTTTTGGAACTTCCTGCCGCAAACATATCAATTCCTTCGCCTTGATAGATAGGATTTTTCATGTTTTCGAAGCCTGTGGAATTGAAGCATTTTACTACTTCGGTTTCGGGCAAATAGTGTCTAAATGCTTCAAAAGAGTTACTAAATCCTTCGGGGCGTGTCGTGATAGCGTTCATGGCATCTATCAACACCTTGCCTTTGGCAGCGGCTTTGATTTCTTCAGCAATGCTTTGCGTGGCAGGTGGCACAGCGGCTACCAAAATTACTTCGGCATTTGCAGCACTTTCTGCTATGGTATGCAAAGTAGTATTGGGGTTTTCTAAGAGGTGTTTGTCCTCAAATTTGGCTAACTCTCTTGTGCCTAAAAAGATTTGATGCCCTGCTTTTGCCCATTGAGTGGCTAAAGCTCCCCCTACATTTCCTGTTCCGATAATTGAAATTTTCATGTGTTTTAAAGGTGTTTTAAAGGTTTTGTGATAGAAAAAATTAAAAAGTTTTCAAATCATAAATACTGCGCACTTCGGCAAATTCTTTTTCCATGTTTAGTCCCAAATCTATGAGTTTGCCTGTCCGCACATCAAAGACCCAACCGAAGATTTTGGGATAGCCTGTTTTGTACCAAGATTTCTGTACGTGGTCTATTTTGATGATATTGATACATTGCTCGCGCACATTGAGTTCTACCAAGCGGTCAAAACGCTTTTGTGTGTCGTCTATGGCATCTAACTCTGCCCTATGAAAGCGATATACATCACGCAGGGTTTGCAGCCAACTGTTGAGCTGCCCCATGTCGCTGGGGTTGAGGGCGGCTTTTACACCTCCACACTCATAATGTCCGCATACAATAATATATTTAACTTTGAGATGCTCTACAGCATATTGCACTACGGAGTTGATGTTGTTATCGGTAGCAACTACCTGATTGGCGATATTTCTATGCACAAAAACTTCGCCCGGCTGCAAACCCATCAAATCTTCGGCAGTAACGCGGCTATCGGCACAACCAATGTATAAAAATTCGGGGTTTTGTCCTTTGGAAAGCTTCTCGAAATATTGGGCATCTTGTGCCAATTTTTCGGCTATCCATTTTTCGTTATTTTCAAAAATTGTTTTAAAATCCATACCTTTATTCGTTTTTTGTAGAAGTAAATCTTGAAATAATAATCCCCACCAAAGCCACCATATAAAATTGTCCTGCTACGGTAAAAAACATGGTGCTAAGTCTTGCCGAGTCGCTTGCTGGCGTAATATCGCCAAAACCTACTGTAGTAAGCGTTACCATGCTAAAATAGGATAGTTGGCTATACAGTTCGGGAAGGGTGCTGCCTGAAATGCCATTGAAAGAATGAGGAATGTTGTATTCCAGCAGCAAAAAAGCAAATAAAGCAATGATAATCAGAAGCAAAAATCCGCATACAGAGCCTAAAATCACGCTAACGTTGGTTTCAGATTTTTTGATAATTTGCCTTAAAACTTCTGTAAAAATGAGGCTATAATATGCCAAATATACAAATAACGAAAGTTCGATAAGCCCTGCTATATCTGCAATAAAATTGAAACAAAGCGGCACAAGCACTGTTATCAAAAACAAAATATTGCGCAACCATTTGAGCCAAAAAGCACGCTCTTTGAAAATGCTCACAGAGGCAATTCCCAAAATCATCATATTGGCAGACCAGACGTATTTTGTGAAAAATGCACTATCTACCACAAAGATTTTATCAAACAAAACCAATAATAAGGCGATTAAAAGTATCTCGAAGCGGTACATTTTTCTATTTTTATGGTATTGTAAAAAAACACAAAAACCAATAAAGGCTATATTTTCAAATTAAGCCCAAAAGTCAAAATCCTATCTTGCTGCCGCTGATTTTCGATAACAATTTTTTCGAAAGTGTAGAGATAGCTCATTCTAAAACTGACGTGCTTCGAAAGCGGAAAATCTGCACTTGCTTCTGCCTGCCACCGAAAATTATTGGCTTCTTCTATCGAGGGTTGGATATAGCTTTCATAGGAAAGTATGATTTTGTCGTTTGCCAAATGGTGCTTTCCAAAAATCCAAGCAGTAGCTCGCCAAGTGCGGAGGTGTGTGCTGCCGTCATATTGGTTTTCGTTAAAATTATTTTGTGCAAATTTTGTATCCTCATATTCTGCGGAAAGTGCAGTTTTGAGCAGGTGATTTTTCTTGCGAACGATTTGCCAAGTAGCCCCTGCACCCACAAAATAGCGGAGGTCTATTTTTCTTCGAAAGTTGGTAGAAATAAAGCCTAAAAGGAAAGGATAAATTTTATTTTCGGGTTTGAAATAGAGAAAATTTCTACTAAAAATATCCTCATCGGCTTTTTGCTTAAAAAATTCTTGATAGAGGTAGGCATTTTGGGTCTTGAAAACAAGGACTTTGAGGGGCTTCAAGCTCAAATCCATTTTCGCCCTCAAAACCAAAGTTTCTACATTGCCACCTTGCCAAAAACCTGTGAGAGCGAGGTTTCCCTTGATTTTTGCCGTATCGCTTTCATTGATTTGGGCAAAAAGTGAGAGCGGAAAAAGTAGAAAAATAAAGAGTAGATTTTTCATTATTACTTTTGTTTAGACAAGATTACAAGATTTTACAAAACAAAATCCTGTTTTTTAAAGCAAAACGCCATCGACTTCTTTTGGTCTTTCAGGCAAATCAGTTTCACCCAGCGTTTCCCTCAAATCTCGCTCAATCGTATTGCAAAGAGCTGTTAGTGGCACATCAGTTGCCCGATTTTCGAAAGGGTCTTCATTTACTTCGCCTATTTTAGCTATTGTACCAAATACAAAACTAATGAGTACCGAAATAGGAATCATCAATGCCTGCAAACCTAATTTATGAAAATCGCCTATCAGACAAAAAGGCAACAAAAACATAAAAGCATACAAAAACAAAACTGTAAAAAAGTGATACTGACGCAGTAAAGGCGTGTTTTTTATCCGCTCACAAGCCCCCTGATGATTTGCCAAAGCCAGAAGTTGCCCTTCCATCTGAAAACTATCAAAACCGCCTAAAGTACCATTTGCCATAGCTTTGTAGATTTGCTGCCCCATCATTTTTTGTAGATAATTGGGCTTATTTTGTTTGTCTTTGAGTGCTGCAAACTCTTCTTCGGAAAGAAAAGGCTTGATTTCTTGCCAATTCTCTTGTTTCCGCAAATGAAGACGCAAAGCATGCACCCAAGCAATTTGTTTGTAAATCAAAGATTTTTTAAAGGTTTCGCTGCGTTCTTTTTGATAATTTTCTTGGTGGGCATGGCTATCGGTAAAAGTAAAAACCAAGCGAGCAAACACGCGACTCGAATTGACAATGCCTCCCCAAATCTGTCTTGCTTCCCACCAACGGCTGTATGAACTATTGTTGCGAAAACCTAAGAAAATCGCCAAAGCACCCCCCAAAGTAGCCGCAATGCTAAAAGGTAAGGCTATTTTTTGAAATTCGAAGACCTCAAACAGTACCCAAACCGCAACTGCTAAAGGGATAGAAAATAATAATTCGTAGCGCATATACCACACTACTTTGTGGGGTAGAAATATTTTTCTGGTGAGCATAATGGTAAAAATTTAAGTGATATTTTTTCTACCTAAAGATAATTTTGAACATACTTCAAACTTACCTCCCAAAGTTTTTGGGCTATGTGCGGGTCTTTTGCCATATCAGTAGCGACTGCTTCGCTGTGTTTGTGCCAATATTTTCCCGTAATGCCCTCTACTTCATTAGATAAAGTAAGATAAATACTTGTCATTGCTCCTTCTTCGGGGCTTACAAAGTTTCCAAAAAAACTACGCTCTTCTTGGTTCATTTTATCAAACAAAGCAGTTTTGACTACTCCCGGATGCAGAGAATTTACCGTAATATTTTGGATATTTTCTTTGGCTAATTCTGCCTCTAACTGTAAGGAAAAGAGCAAGTTACATAGTTTTGATTGCGAATAAGAGAAAAAACCGTTGTATTCTCCTTTTCTGAACTCTATGTCATCAAATTGCAAAATATTGCGGCGATGCGCCCCCGAAGCGGTATTGATGATGCGTGCAGAAGTTGATTTTTTGAGTGCAGGCAATAGTAAAAGCGTAAGTAGAAAAGGAGCAAGATGATTGACGGCAAAGTTCATTTCTATCCCGTCTTTACTTTCTTTGAACTCCATTTCCCAAGTGCCTGCATTATTGAGCAATACATCAATAGTAGGGAATTTTTCTTGAACTTTTTGTGCAAAACTTTTTACAGAAGCTAAGGAAGCAAAATCGCCTTCAAAACAATAAATATTTTCGTTTCCGCTTGCTTTGATGAGTTCTTGTCGTACTTCTTCGCCCTTTTCAAGATTGCGAGCATTGAAAATGACTGTATTTTTAGGTGAGGCTTTTGCAACAGCTAAGGCGGTCATTTTACCAATGCCAGAGGTTGCTCCTGTGATGAGATAGGTTTTTTGCATGGGTATATGGTTTTGATTAGTTTAAAAGAAAAATTGTTCTTTGATAATTTTGCCTTCTTTCACTTCAAAGACTGCAATTTCTTCCATTTTCGTTCTTTGTTGGTTGTGTTTCCAAGTCAAATCTATTCCCATACTTAGTGTAAAGAAATTACCTGAAACGAGGGCATCAGAAACTTCTACACTGTGAAAATCAGCACTATTCCGAAAATAATCGCCTTTTTTGATGATGGCATCTAAACCTTTCACCACATTATTTTCAGTGTGTTCAGGCTCAATGCTAACTGCGTCTTGGGCATAGAGTGATTTTTGGGCTTCTTCAAACTTACCGTATCGGCATAGTTCGATGAGTTTGTTGGCAGTTTCTTGTGTAGTCATAAAGATTAAATGATTATTGTGTTAAAATTTGTTTTAATAGATGATTTCGTTTTCAAATGCACCTTGCCTTTGCTCAAAAAGGTTCCAATATTGCTCGGCAATTTTATCAGGGCTATATTTTTTGCAAAGGATAAAAGAACTCGTTAGGTCTGCGCTCAGGAGCGCACATGTTCCCTGTGGATGGTCTTGCGCCCAAGTAAAGAAAATTATTTTCCAACTTGAGAATATCATACTCTTGGCTGCAAGCACTCTTTGATTCTAAAAAAGAGCAGCCAGTTGTTGATATATCTTTTTCAATACTGAATGTAAGATTACAGCTATTGAACCCAAAATTATTGATAACTGCTTCGTCTTGAGTAAGTAGTGTAACGTACTTTTTATCAAAATAAAAAATAGCATTTTTTGTATTTGATAGATTTTCAGAATCGCCCTCTATGGTATAAGCACCCACTCCTCTGAAAGTAAATACAGGCATACTCCGCAGACTATCAAGGTAGAGCGTAAACTTTATCTCCCAAGAGTCTTCCGTAAAGTTAAAAACACGAACGCCATAAGTGCCATTGCCTAAGTTTTCAGAGGCAGCACTCTCCCATTTTCCTATGTATGGGTTAGACGTAGCGTTTTCTTCTTTTTTACAACTCGCTGCTGTCAGCAATAAGATAATTATTACTAACACATTGATTTTAAAACTGTTCATGATGTTTTATGATTAAAGTTAGAATGATTGTGTTAAAATTTGTTTTAATACATAATTTCGTTTTCAAATGTCCCTTCTTTTTGCTCAAAAAGTTTCCAATATTGCTCGGCAATTTTATCAGGACTATATTTTTCGTCTTGCGGATTGACATAGCCACAAACCGTAACTTGTGCAATATGCACATTGGTATTTTCTACTCTTTTGGCAAGTGCTTGCACTAAATTTCGCAAAGCTGCCTTTCCAATGCTAAGAGAAGTCCATTGAGGGTCGCCTTGTAGAGCAAAACCTCCTCCTGTAAAGAAAATTTTTCCTTTGTTTTCTTTCAAACAGAAAGGTAAAACCAATTTTGCCAAATGAAAAGCTCCGCCCACATTGACATCAAATTGACTTTTAATGGTTTCCCAATCTTGCTCTACAATATCCTTGACCGAAACGGCGGCAGCATTGTAGAGAATCATATCGGCATGCCCTTGCGTATCGCGTATCTGAAACAAAGCATTTTTCAAAGAATCTGCCTCACTTACGTCGGCTACGGCATATACCGCCTTGATGCCTTGTGCTGTTAATTTTTGAACCTGCTCCTGTAGTTTGCTTTCGGTGCGTGCAAGTAGGGCAATAGTGTATCCTTTTTTTCCGAACAAACGCGCTACGGCATCACTGATGCCTGTTCCTGCGCCTATAATCGTGATAAGTGCCATAGTTTAAGTTTTTGTAAGACTAAGAACACAAAGCAGTGCCAAGTAGCACAAATATTTTATACAATATCTTTGTGTTCTTAGTATTTAAAGTGAAAAGTTTATTTTCCTAACATTTCTACCAACATCTCGGCGGCGGCAGCTCCCGAATTTTGCTGCTGTCCTGTGATAAGATTGCCGTCTTTGATGGCATAGGCACTAAAAGGGGCAGCAACTTTGAAGTTTGTGCCTGCGATTTTGCGGGCTTCGTCTTCAATGCGGTAAGGCTGAATTTTCATACCAACGGCTTGGTCTGCAAATTCCTCTTCGGCATCGGCAAAGCCTGTCCAAGTTTTGCCTTTTACCAAAAGCTCACCATTTGAAAGTTTCGCATCTAAAAGTAAAGTAGTGGAGTGGCACACTGCCGCGCTGGGTTTGCCTGCCTCGTAGAAAGTGGCGAAAAGTTTTTCTAAATCTTTGTTGCCTCTAAACGTGTACATGGGGGCTTGTCCGCCTACCAAAAAGATGGCATCATAGTCGGCAGGATTTACCTCTGTTAGTTTTCGGGTATTTTCTAATCGTGCCTGAAAATCAGACTTTTGTAAGTAGCCCAAAGAAATAACGTCGTGTGCAGAGTAGCCGCTTGCGTCGAGCGGATTCGAGTAAGCGTCCATTTCCAATTTGCCGCCTTCGGTAGAAACGATTTCTACTTCATAGCCTGCTTCCTCAAAAACGCGCAAAGGGTGAGTGAGTTCGGCTATCCAAAAGCCGATAGACCAGCCTGTTTGCTTGCTTACAGAAGGCGAACTTGCTACCATCAAGATTTTGCCTTTGGTGGGTGCGCCATGAAAATGCACGTACTGATTTTTTTCTTTGATTTGTGCCATGATACATTTGGGGTTTAAACGTGTTCGGATTTTTTTCTGATTTTGATACCACAAAACAAGAAAAAAGAACTAACTTTGCCAAGTGTATAACCTTTTTGTATGATACTAACTCTTTTGAAAGTATGCCCGATTTCAGCTATAACGGCAAAATTTACTATAACCCCGTCGAGTTTGCGATGGATAGAATTGGCGGCACGTGGAAAATGCCTATCCTCTGGCGGCTGCAAAATGGAAAAGTCTTGCGATACAGCGAACTGAAAAAATCGCTCAAACACGTATCCGATAAGATGCTCGCCTCCCAACTGCGCGAACTCGAAGCGGACGGCTTTGTGGAAAGAACGGTTTATCCCGTTGTTCCGCCCCGAACAGAATATAAACTAACGCCAAAAGGTGAAAAAGTCATTCCTGTTATCATTTATATCCGCAACTATGGTTTGGAATTGATGGCGGAATTAGGTTTGGGGAGTTGAAAAATGAAACTTTGAAAAATGCGAAAAACCGTTAGGGCAAAAGTTTTAGGCTTCCTAACGGCTTTCTGATTTTGGAAAACAAATTCTTTTTAGAAAAGAGTTAGTTTTGATTAAGCGTCTGAAAACGCCCTGCAATGACATAAATTTCGGAAGAAGCGGCGATTTCGCCCTTAAATTTGCCTTTTGCTTCCTTTTTCAATAAAGACTCGACAACGACTTCGCCCGATTGCAATTTGCCTTCTATCAATTTGCCCTCATCTACAAATTGCACCCAAACAGAAGGGGCTTTTTTTTGGGTACTATCGATGCGAAAAGTGCCAATTTTAAATTCTGGTAGCAAAACTTTTGCCTGCCAAAGGCGCGTGCCTTCGCCTGCGGTGATGGTTTTTTGGGTCTTTTTCCGCTCGATGCGCTCGATGGTCTGAACTTGCTGCAAGTCGGCAGGAGAGGGTTCGCCTTGCTCAAAATCGTCTTGGGACGCATCTTGGGCATTATTGGGCAAATCGTTTTGCTCTCTTTTTTCGTCTTGCAATAGGGTTTCTTCTTCTTCTTTTTGTGGGGAAGATTCCGCGCTTGTTGCCTCTTTTGCCGCCTGATGCCCGCGCTCCGATTGCTGGGAAACACAGCCATAGAAGAGCAGGCTTAGGACGCAGAGCAGAAAAAGTTTTGCTAAACTTTTACAAGAAGATAGGACTTTCTTTTTCATAAATTGTTTGTTATTTTACAATAATTCAAACATAAAACCCTTCACCTGCAAGGCTTCATACTGTTCTTTGTCAAATTGATAGAGCCGCGCTGCACGGTGGGCAACATTTTCTTGAAACTTTTCCAAAGGCTTTAATAAGTTGGTTTTCAGAATCTTACGCCTAAAATTGCGCTTGTCTAATTCTACCCCCAAGACGCGCTCATATAGCGTTTGAATTTGTGAAAGGGTAAAGGTTTCGGGCAAAAGCTCGAAGCCGATAGGCTGATAGCGCACCTTATTTTTTAGCCGCTGCCAAGCCACTTCAAAAATTTGCGCATGGTCGAAAGCCAAAGGCGGTAGCGCGTGAATATCGAACCATTCTGTCGCTTTGGCATCAGAGGCTGCCAAAACTTGATGCGAAGAAAGATTGACTAAGGCAAAATACGCCACACTGACCACTCTGCCGCGTGGGTCGCGATTTGGCTCGCCAAAGGTGTAGAGCTGCTCCATAAAAACGTTCTGCATGCCTGTTTCCTCTTCCAATTCGCGCCGCGCTGCCGTTTCTATCGTTTCGTCCATATCTACAAAGCCCCCGGGGAACGCCCAAAAATCCTTAAAAGGCTCGTGAGCGCGTTGGATAAGCAAAACTTTGAGCATTTCTTGGGCATCATCCCAACCAAAAATAACACAATCAACCGTAAGGGCAGGACGTGGATATTCGTAAGTATACATAAAAAAAAGTTAAATAGCGAACCAGAACAGAAGGGAAAAGAGATGAACTTGAATAAAAAGAACTGCCTTTCGAGGGAAAAGAGATAAAATTTAGCCCAAAAGCCCCTTTGTAGGCTATCTAATTTCAAAACTACCTAATTTTTTAGGATATTGCAACCTGATTGCGAATTTTCCATTTCATAAAACTTGAAGATGCTACCTTATCTTCAAAAAGTGCAAATCAATTATACCAAAATCACTTTTGTTTTTTGTTACAATAAAATCAAACCCTTCTTCTGCACATGAAGCCTCTCTTTGTTTTGCGCTCGTCATTTCCAACTGCTTTGGTGGTAGTCTTATTGAATGTACTTTTAATTGCTTGTAAGACAGGTCAAGAAAACGCCCAAAATACGAAAAAAGATAAAACACAACAGGCTATCAATCAGCCACTTAAAAGCCAAAATGACAACCTTGCTCTCGCCGATTCTGCCTTTTTAGTGCCGATAGAAGAAGATGCAAAAGTGGATATCGAACCCGACTGGCGACCCAAAAAGGGTGAGTTTCACCCCGCCCATACCCAACTTTGGCAATTAGTACATACCAAGCTCGAAATTCGCCCCGATTGGCAAAAACAATGGCTCTATGGCAAGGCGACCCTGACGCTTACCCCTCATTTTTATGAGCAGAAAAGTGTGAAAATAGATGCAGTAGGCTTTGAAATTAGTTCGGTTTCTATTTTAGAAAACCTACAAAATAAAGCAATTCCATATAAATATGATGGCAAAATCCTGAAGCTAAATTTAGAAAAAAGTTATGAAAAAGGACAAAATATCAATATAGAAATTGTTTATATTGCCAAACCAAATGAAGCCCTTTACCCTGACAGCAAAGCAGGAAATAGTGCAAGAGAAGAAGGTTTATTTTTTATCAATCCTTTAAATAAAACCCCCAATAAGCCCCAACAAATCTGGACACAAGGCGAAACAAGCAACAACGCACTTTGGTTTCCTACCTTCAATCACCCCAACTATAAGATGACGCAGGAGATTGCCCTGACGGTAGAAAATCGCTTTCAGACGCTTTCTAATGGAATTTTGATAGCTTCTCAAAACAATCCCGACGGCACGCGCACCGACTTTTGGAAACAAAGCAAACCGCACGCACCCTATCTGGCGATGATTGCCGTAGGCGAATTTGAAATTATTGAAGATAAGTATAAAGATTTGCCACTTTATTATTACGTAGAAAAACCGTATGCCCCTTATGCGAAGGCTACTTTTGGCAAAACACCACAAATGATTGCTTTTTATGAAAAATTATTAGGCATACCTTTTCCTTGGGAAAAATATGCGCAAATTGTGGTGCGCGACTATACTTCGGGGGCAATGGAAAACACAAGTGCTTCCGTTTTTATGGAGGCTCTCTATTCCGACACACGCGCCTTAGCCGACCATCATTGGGAAGGTATCATCTCACACGAGCTTTTTCATCAATGGTTTGGCGACTTGGTTACTTGTCGTTCTTGGTCTAATTTGGCGGTCAATGAAGCCTTTGCCGAGTACGGCGAATACCTTTGGGAAGAGCAGGAGCGAGGCAGGAAGTTCGCAGACTACAAACTTTTAAACGATTTTAAAGGTTATTTTTATGAAATAGCTTTCAAACGCGAACCCATTATTCGCCCTTATTATTTAAGCGAAGATGATATGTTTGATAATCATTCTTACGCAAAAGGAGGAATTATTTTAAATATGTTGAGAAAACAGGTAGGTGATGCTGCCTTTTTTGCAAGCCTACAACACTTCCTTAAAAAGCACGCCTTTCAAGCCGCCGAAATGCACGATTTCAGACGCGCCGTCGAGGAGGTTTCGGGGCAAGACCTAACGTGGTTTTTCGAGCAGTGGTTTTTTCAGGCAGGACACCCCGAACTATTGGTGCAACAAAGCTATGAAAATAAAAAACTAATTCTGAAAATTACACAGACGCAAGACCAACGCTATTTTCCTACTTTTCGCCTGCCGCTTTCGCTCGATATTTGGGTAGCAGGCAAAAAAATAACGCAAGATATTTTGCTGGTAGAAAATAGCCAAGTGTTTGATTTTGAGGTAGAAAGTGAGCCTGAATTAGTCGTACTCGACCCTGACGGTTGGCTTTTAGGCGAGGTAAAGTTCGAAAAAACGCCTGCCCAATATCGCCTGCAAGCTACGCGATATCAGGCACAATTTCTCACCCAAGTAGATGCCATTAGGGAATTAGCCAAGTCGGTAGAAGAAGCCCCCACACGTGCCGTTTTGTATCGCCTACTTCAAGATGAGTTTTGGGCAGTGCGCGAAGCCGCCCTTCGCAGTTTGGGCGAATATAGGGGTGAAAAAGCGACAAATGAGGCGGAAAAGTTAGCTGAATTTGAAAAAATAAAAACTACATTACAAAATATTGCCTTGCAAGATGGCAATAGCAGTGTTCGCGCTTCGGCAATAGATGTGGTTTCTTTTTATGGCGAGATGCCCGAATTTTGGGAAAAAACTTTAAAAGATAGTTCTTATTATGTGCAAAGTGTTACTTTGTATGCCTTAATCAATACTTACGAATTTGATGCCTTATATTACATCAAACAATTCGAGCAAGTAAAGGAACGCCACCTGACTTATACCGTTGCCGAATACTACGCCAATTTTGGCATTGAGGGCAAGTATGAATGGTTTATTTCGGTATTAGACCGTACTTCTGGTTCAGAATTGAGCTATCTTCTTAATCATTTTACGCAATATGTAGCCAATCAGCCTGAAACGGTTTTAAATCTTGGGGTAGATTACCTGCTCAATCTGGCACAGACTCACTCTTATTTTCAAATCCGCAAAGATGCCTATCAAGCCTTAGCCGTATTGAGCCGTTTTGAGGGTGTAACCGAAAAAATGCAGATTTTGAAGACCACAGAAAAGGATAAGCGCGTTTTGGAGTTTCAACAAGCTATTGGCATTTAGATTCAAAGAGGCGAAAGGGCTTTGGTTTCTTTCGCCTCTGCCTTTTTGTAAGTAGAGGAAATGGGACAAAAAAAGCGATTTTTTTTATCTAAACATTCCAACTATGCTTTTTAATTTGTATAAAAAATATGAGAAAAAATGGATACGATTAGGAAAAGCCATTTATTTTGGTAGTAATAGAGATTTGAATTTGCATCTTATTTTTTTAATAATTTTAGTAAAAATAAAAAATGATGCTGTCGTCGATAGAGCCAACTCTATCGCTTTCAACCTGACACTCTCTATTTTTCCCTTTGTCATCTTTCTTTTTACACTCATTCCTTACTTCCAAATCGCGCATTTAGAAGAAGACCTTTTTACCCAACTTGATGCCATTCTGCCTGCCGCTATCCATAATTTCGTAACAACGACCATCTACGACATCATCAATCGTCCTCGTAGTGGCTTGCTTTCTTTTGGCTTTATTGCCGCTCTTTATACTGCCACCAACGGCATTGTCGCTTTCATGGACGCTTTCAATCGCTCGTATCGCATCAAAGAAAAACGCAATTTTTTGTATAAAAGATTATTAGCAATTTTCCTTACTTTTTTATTGACAGTTTTTCTAATTCTTACCACAGTGCTTTTAGTAGTGGGCAGTTTTATCTTAGATAGACTCATAGAAACGGGTTGGCTTAGTCAAGATTTTTTGTATTATTCTATCCAAGCACTTCGTTTTTTGGTATCTTTTCTAATTCTTTTTCTAAGCATTTCTATTCTTTATTACCTTGCACCTGCCAAAAAAATCTCGTGGCGGCGTTTTTCTTTGGGTGCAATTTTAGCCACTACCCTTTGTATGTTGGCTTCTATTCTTTTTTCTTATTACATTAGTTATTTCAATACCTATAACAAATTATACGGCTCTATTGGAACGGTTATTGGCTTTATGTTTTGGCTTTTTGTCATTTCTTTGATGATACTGTTGGGCTTTGAGCTAAATGTCAGCATAGAAAAGGCGCGAAAAATTGCATACCGCAAAAAGATGCAGCGGATTCGCTATCAAAAAGGCAATGCCAGACCCTAAATTTAGACCCAACTTTGTTGCCGAATTGATACCAATCAAAACAAAAGAAGATGAAAAATCCGAAAAAAGTGATAGTTGTGGGGGCAGGTGCAGCAGGGCTTTATTTGGCTTGTTTGCTCAAAGAAGCCGACTATGAAGTTACCGTTTTGGAGGCAGACGGGCGTGTGGGCGGACGTATTTATTCCCTTCTTTCCGAAGGGCAAGCCTTAGAATTGGGTGCGGAGTTTGTGCATGGCAGTTCTCATATTTTATATGATTTTTGTGTTAAAAATAAAATCAAACTCTATCCCGAAGGAGAAACTTTTTTCGTTTATCAAGAAAAAGTGCAGTCTTTATCCGATTTGGAAAAGCAGCCTTTGATAGCAGATTTGGTTCGCGATTTCTTGGAATTTTATCAGGGACACCACCTTTACAAAGGCGAGGAGATTTCGGCTTTTGATTTTATTAAAAATACAGTTTTAGAAACACATCAAGAAAAAGAGTGGGAAAAGGTCTTGCCTTATTATGAAGCCTTTGCGGGTATGATGGGAACTTCACTTCGCCATTTGGGAATGAAGGCGTGGGCAATGGCTTCTAATCGCTGGTCGGCAGGCGATGAAAACTACCGTTTGGCTTTGCCCTACCAAGATTTCCTTGCTCACATGGTTGATTTTTTGGAAGAAAACTTACATCTGAATAAAGTAGTGCGCCATATTTCCTATCAGGAACAAACAGGTGCAGAAGTCATTACCGAGCAGGGCGAGCGTTTTTGGGCTGATGCCGTCGCGCTTACTGTTCCTTTGTCTATTTTAAAGGAAAAATTTATTACTTTTAATCCTATCCTACCTGAAAGAAAGGCGGAGGCGATTGAAAAAATAGGCTTTGAAGGGGCAGGAATAAAGGTTGTGATGCAGTTTAAAGTCCCTTTTTGGGAGGCGCAAATGGACGCGCTTATCGGGGCTACGGTTGCACAGGAGTATTGGGTTAGTTCTTTTCAGAAACCCAACTGCCAACCTACCCTAACCGCCTTTGTGATGGGTGATAAAGCCTTGAATATGAGTAAGTTAGAAGATAAAGAAAAGCTATCGCTATTGCTCGAAGAATTAGACACTCTTTTTAGAAAAGAAAACCAGACCCCGCCTTCGAAGCACTTAGAAGCCTACTTTGTATGCGATTGGGCAAAGAAACCTTACATCAAAGGGGCTTATTCTTATCCTTCGCCTCATTCGCACTTTGAACGCCACCACTTAGCGGCAGCCGTAGGCGAAAGGCTATTTTTTGCAGGCGAAGCCACACACACAGGAGGGCATTTTGCTACCGTTTTTGGCGCATTAGAAACGGCAGAAAGGGCGTTTGAGGAGATAAATAGTTTTGTAAAAAAATCCTTTCGTCATTTGTGAGGACACAAACAACGGCGGAATAGTTTTGTAAAAAAATCCTTTCGTCATTTGTGAGGACACAAACAACAGCAGAATAGTTTTGTAAAAAAATCCTTCCGTCATTTGTGAGGACACAAACAACAGCGGAATAGTTTTGTAAAAAAATCCTTTCGTCATTTGTGAAGACACAAACAACAGCGGAATAGTTTTGTAAAAAAATCCTTCCGTCATTTGTGAGGACACAAACAAC
>NZ_AUGI01000042.1:0-20712 GCF_000422585.1 Hugenholtzia roseola DSM 9546 | reverse complement strand
GAATAGTTTTGTAAAAAAATCCTTCCGTCATTTGTGAGGACACAAACAACGGCGAGGGTATTATTTTTTTGCATAAATGCAAAAAAATGATTTGGTTTTCGAACCCTCCCCTATGGGGGGAGGGCAGGGTGGGGGTTCAGGCGGTTTGCACAAAGCACAAAACCCCGTTTCCTACAAAAAAACTTTGCTTATTTCTATGCCTATTCCTCTTCTTCGGGTACAATAACGGTCAGGCTTTTCATTTGCGAAGCCGAAAAAACGCCAATTACATTCTTTCCCTTCACATTTGAGCGCGGATTGACAGGGGGAGGACTGAAAAGACCGCCATCGCTAAAAGCCAAAGTAATGAGGTCGTTGTAATAATTATAGACTTCTTCTGAAATAGAATACTGCTCTAATCTGACTGTATCGGCGGGTTCGAATTTGTAACCTAAGTCGATGCCGTTGATTTCTTCTTGTATGCCTTCGTCGCTTGCCACAATAATATCGCCTGCATTTTCATACAAAAGGGTATCATTGACAAAGACGCGCCAGCGATACCAGTCTTGCGTTTGTTGTGGCTCTTTGGCGTAGAAATAGAGATAATAGCCATCTTCTTTGAAAGGCTCATCTTCGTCGTAGCGCACGACGACAGAATCTATATCCGTAACGGGCAAAAGGGTAGAAGTGGCTTGGGCTTCATAGTCTTGCCACTGGATAGCAAGTGAGTAGGTATTGCCTACCTGCCCCTTAAAATTGGGATTTTGGGGGATATAAAGTCCCTTGTTTTGTGGGTCTTCTACAAAAATTTCTACATTGCCTTCTGTGTCGGAAACTTTCACTTCTGCACCCGAAACGCGGTGTTCGCCAGAGGCATCGAAGTAGTCGAGCGTGCGGCTTAGGCGCACATAAGACCGCCCTTCGGTATCTAAAACTTCGGCATCTACTACTAAGGCAGTGGAGGCTTGCTTATCCAAATCCAAATCGATGACCTCTTCACAAGAAGAAAATCCGACGAGCAAGAGCAAGGCTGCCCAAGAAAGACGCGAGAGGCGCGAGAGGCGCGAAAAAATGCTATTTTGTTTCATATTTTTGAGTGGGCTTGATATAATTTGAAGAGATGTGTTTTTTTCGGTTCGAACCCCCAAAAAGTTCAGAAATTTTCAAGAATATTCAAAAATATTCAAGAATTTTTAATAATATTCAAAAAATCTTAGAGCTTTTGAGGGGGATTTTTGGGTCAGATGCGGCTTCTATTTTTATTTTTTGGCAGGTACGATTTTGAAATTATACGTAACCGAAGGAATGATACCAAAAAGAGTCGTCTTGACGGCTTCGGTCTTACCCGAATTGGTAGGATTGCCGTTTCCGTCTTGTTCGGGGCGGAAATAGATGGTAAAGGCGTTTTTGCGGTTGTAGAAATTATAGAGTGAGAAGTTCCACGAACCCGACCACCAACGCTGTTTTTTATTTTTGCCATCAATGGTAAGCGAAATATCGGCTCTGTGATAGGCAGGCAGGCGATAGGCGTTGCGCTTGCCTTCTTCGTAATAGGGGATAAGTTCGTCGCCTACCAAATAACGCCCTACGGGGTAGGTTACGGCTGCGCCTGTGTTATAGACAAAGTTTCCTGCCAGCGTAACTCTGTCATTGAATTGGTGCGAAACTACGATGGCTAAGTTGTGCGGACGGTCGTAACGCGGCGAGTAGGCGATACCTGCATTGATGCCATCTATCTGACGCTGCACTTTTGAGTAGGTATAGCTCACCCAGCCTGTGGTCTTGCCCATGTTTTTGCGCAAAAGAAACTCTGCCCCATACGCCCAAGCCCTTCCTGCGGCTAAGGCTTCCTCGATGTTGTTGTTTAGGAAAAGGTCTGCACCGTCTAAGACATCAATTTGATTGCGCATATCCTTGTAATAGGCTTCTACTGAAAGTTCGTATTCGTTTTCTTTTAGGTTTCTAAAATAACCCAAAGCGATTTGGTCGCCAATTTGAGGGGGAATGTAGGTATTCGAGCCTATCCAGCGGTCGAAGGGCAGGCTTGCCGTATTGGTAGAAACGGTCTGAATGTATTGGCGCGTGCGGTTGTAAGCCCCTTTGATAGAGCTGTTTTTGTCCAATTTATAGCGGAAAGAAAGGCGCGGTTCTAAGCCGCCGTAAAAGCTATATGGCTCAAATTTTTTGTAGTGAATGGTGTCGGTAATGGTTCTATCCGAGCGCGGCTTGCCTTCTTCATAGACAAATTCGCGTGTCGCGCCCAAATTTTGAAACATAGAGTAGCGCAAGCCATACTGTATCATCAGGCGGTCTGAAATTTTTTGTTCGTTGCCGATATAAAGGGCTGTTTCTAAGGCGTACTTTTCATCTAAGGCAAACTTTTGGAAAATAGAAGTTTCGTCTTGTGGCGTGATACTCACAGGGGTAAAGCGGTGATAGACGTTTTGCATGCCAAAGACGAGGGTATTTTTCGGATTTAAGAAATAATCAAAATCAAATTTGATTTCCATATCCTGCAAGCCCGATTTCCAAGTGAAGTTCTGTACGCCCTGCCCTACATCGAAGCCGTAGTCGAAGCTGCTATAAATCAGGGTCGTATTTAAAAATAGTTTTTGGTTGAAGATATGATTCCAACGCAGCGTGCCTGTGTTGTTGCCCCAGCTCAAACCAAAATTTTCACCAAAGCCAAACACATCTCTACCAAAATAACCCGAAAGGAAGATGCGGTTTTTGTCGTCAATTTTCAAATTTACTTTCGCATTGAAATCATAAAAATAAAGGCGATTTTGGCGAAGGTCTGCATCAGGCGAAAGTTTTAAGAACATATCTGCATAGGTGCGTCTGCCCGAAAGCATAAAAGAGGCTTTGTCGCCGATAGGACTTTCTACCGTTAGGCGGCTCGAAATGCTGCCAATGCCGCCCGAAGCCATAAAGTTTTGGTCGCTGCCATTTTTCATGCGTACATCGATGATAGAGGACAGTCTGCCGCCGTATTGCGTTGGGATACCTGCCTTGTAGAGTTGTACGTCGCGCACTGCGTCAGGATTGAAGACCGAAAAGAAACCCAAGAGATGCGAACCATTATAGACAGGGGCATCATCTAAAAGAATGAGGTTTTGGTCGTTTGCGCCTCCGCGTACAAAAAGCCCTGCTGTGCCTTCGCCTGCATTCTGCACTCCCGGCAAAAGGGTGATGGTGCGCATGACATCAACTTCGCCAAAAACGGCGGGCAGTTTTTTTACCTGCGCCATATCGAGCGTATTTTTCGAAATCTGCACCGATTCTACATTTTCGTTTAGCTCTTTATCCGTAATGACAACTTCACTAAGGGCTGCCGCAGATTCGCCCAAGCGGATACTAACAGTCTGATTTTGAGTGAGATTGATTTTTTCTTCCTGCGTTTCATAGCCCAAGAATTGGTACAAAATCGTATATTCGCCCGCAGGCAGGGTCAGCGAAAAGAAGCCGTATTCGTTCGTTACTGCACCCACGCCCGATAGTTCCTTTACTAAGACGGTTGCCCCGATAATTTCCTCGCCGTTGGAATTGTCTTTGATACTACCGCTCAAAGTGTAGCGTTTTTCTTGTGCCGAAAGCGGATTTAGACACAAGAAACAACAAGCGACAAGGGCAAGCAAGAAAGACCCTAAAAAAGACTTACCTAAAAAAGACTCACTTGAAAAAGACTCTTTCGTGAAAAAAGAAGAAGATGAGCCAAAAGAAGCCCGCCGCCCCGATTTTGCCTCAATGAAGGCAGGGCGCAATTTTGAGTAAAATCGCATAGAAGAAGTGGAAATTGAGAATGGAAAAGAAGGAAACAAGACAAAAAGCATCGCCTTTTATGATTTTGCGCCCCAAATGGCTTTCACCTCCAAGAGGATTTTCCCGAACCTTTTTAGGGAAAGCGTCTTTTGTGGCTTTTTGTTTTTTGCGTGTTGCGCATTGCCCTTTGTCATAAAAAAAGAAAGGCGCGTATTGTTTGGTAGTGGTGGATAATTTCTCGCTTTTGAAAGTCTTTCTATCGTTGCAACACACTCATGACGCAAGACGCAATTTATGCCCCTATTAGTTGCAGTCTTTTTTTTTATCTTACAGTTGCGATAAGAATAGCTCTTTTTAACATTTTGATTTGTTTTGCCTATTTTATTCCTACTTTTTTGAAAAAGTAGAAATAAAATAGGGTCTTACGTCTTAAAAACAATATAAAATTTTTGGCTGCTCTCGCTTTTTTTCTAAAAATATACCGCCAACGCCAAATCGCTACTCAATCGGACTTCTAAGCACAAGGCGCACGCGCTGCACCTCTGTCTGCCCTTCTCTTCGAAAAGAAACCCAAATTTTTGTGCCTGCTCTTTTGCGAAAAAAAAGTTGAATTTCGCCCAAGCTATATTCTGAAACAGGCGTGCCATTGATAGAAACTAATTGGTCTTGTGCCTTCAAACCTGCCAAATCCGCAGGCGAATCGCGCTCCACCTGTCCCACTAAAAAATAGGGAAAATCGGGCATCGGCGCGACAATTTCCAAGCCTGCACGGTTGTAATAAATCGGGTCTTTTAAATAGCGATTGGGTTTTAAGTATAATTTTTGATTTGGATAGTCTATTATTACCTCAAAACGCCTTAAAATCTCACCCCCAATACTACCCTGCCTGCCGTCTTTTTGGGGGGCAGCGTTCAAAGAAAGCGAGTCGGGGAAGGTAGTCAGTAGGCTTGTAAAGGCTTGCTTGCCTACGCCCAAGCCTTCAATTTTTCCAACTGCACCGAAAATATCGCCATTAAAACCCTTTCCTATGTAAGTGGGGGCTGTTTCGGCAGGCAATTTAATTAAATCATTGTAGTAGGCATCTAACCAAAGGGCATGACTGCCCCCTGTATCTACCAAGACCTTTATCGGACGCTTTACTTTTTGTTTTGAAAGCGAATCATATAAAAAATAGTCGAGCTTGATATAGGGCTTCTTGTTTTGTAGCTCCAAATCAAAAACTTGTGTCTTGCGCTTTATTTTGGGCGTATATTTTTCGGGGTGGTAAAAAGTGAGCAGTTTGGTATGATAGTCGATTTTAATGATGAAATTTTTAAAAAAATCATAACCCATAATGCCTTGTATCTTTTTTCCAAAACGCGAAGAAAGCTGAAAAGCGTCGTCTAAAAGCACCAAAAAGGGCTGTGTTTGACTTTCCAAATCGTTGTTTTCGCCCATTTGGATAAGGTTCGCTTGGGTTGTATAAGCCCAAAGCCCCTCGCCCTGCCCTAAGCCGCTGATTTTTACTTTTTCGGCGCGATTGAATTGTAACACTTGGTCGGGGAAAATTTCGCTAATGACGGCATCACGCAGTCCGCTATTGATGATAAAATAGCTGCTTTCGGAAGCGTCATTTATCCGAATCGGAACTAAAATGAGGTTGTTGATAAGTTCAAATTTGATGGAAAAGGCAAATCTGCCTTCGCGCTTGAAAAAAAGTCCTTCATAACTTGGCTGCTTTTGGTCTTCTTGCGCCCAAAGGTCTTTTACAAGCCCAAAACTGATGATAAAGAAGGAAATGATTACATAAAATTTGAAAAAAAATGCGGAAAATTGTGTCATCTTCGAGGGGTGAAAAAGGGTAAAGAGTTGGCAACTTATTCGCAGGTGGATATGCAGTGGCAAGTCATTGCTCGAAGATACGCATTTTAACGATACGAATTTTAGCGATATAAATTTTGGGCAATAAAAAAACCTACGCCTTCTTTTTCAAGAAAGCATAGGTTCGGCATCTTTTCTACAAAAAACACTAATCGCGTCTTCCAAAAAGCATAAACGCATAGTAAAGCAAAGTAGCCAAAGAGCCTAAGGCGGCGACTACATAAGTCATGGCTGCCCAAAACAAGGCACTTTTTGCCATGCCGTATTCTTGCGAATTGACAATGCCGCGACTTTCTATCCACTTCAAAGCACGCGCCGAAGCGTCAAATTCCACAGGTAGGGTAATAAAACTAAAAAGCGTCGTGAGCGAAAAGAGAATGACACCTATCAAAAGTACAAGTTTGATTCCACTAAAATACAACAACGCCACACCTGCCATCAAAACAAAGGGCAAAAAGGTATTAGAAATGTTCAAAATTGGCACCATTGCCGAACGGAACGAAAGAAAACTATACGCCTTTGCGTGCTGAACGGCATGCCCACACTCATGCGCTGCTACCGCCACTGCCGCCGCATTCCTGCCGTAATAAACGGCTTCGCTCAAATTGACCATGCGCTCTGTTGGGTGATAATGGTCGGTTAGTTCGCCCGAAACACAAGCCACACGCACGCCCGAAATGCCATGCTCGGCAAGCATGCGCTCGGCAACTTCGGCACCGCTCATGCCATTTTGTAGCGGAATTTGAGCGTATTTTTTAAACTTGCTTTTTAATATTTGTTGAATTACAAAACTTGCCAAAAATACAAGCCCTGCAATTAAATAATAACTCATCATGGTTTTGAAGTTTTATGAAAATAAACTGCTTTTTAAAACAAAATAAAGATAGCACTATGACATCTTGGCAATTATTCCCGTAGTAGAAAAGCCTTCCACTAAGGGAATGGTCTGGACAATGCCTCCATTTTCCGATACGAAATCCGCGCCTACTATGTTTTCTGGTTCGTAATCGCCGCCCTTGACCAATACATCTGGGCGCAAAGCCTCTATCAAAGCCAAAGGCGTGTCTTGCTCGAAAAGCACGACAGCATCTACAAAAGCCAAAGATGCTAATAGGCGCAAACGTGCATATTCTGGGTTTAAAGGGCGTTTTTCGCCTTTTAGCCGCTTGATAGAATTATCAGAATTCAGACCAACGATAAGTTTTGTACCCAAAAGTGACGCTTTTTCCAAATAATCTACGTGTCCTAAGTGTAGAATGTCAAAACAGCCGTTTGTGAAAACGACTTCGTTGCCTTGATTGCGCCAAGTTTCTGTCAATTTGGCAGCTTCGGAAAGGGACGCGCATATTTTATCGGCACACATTTTTTTTTCGGTCAGATGCCTCATACAAAATAGGGGATTGAAAGTTGAAGGGAACGACAAGCGAAGTTAAGAAATTTAGCGCAAACCCTCACCTTTTTTAGGATACAGTCTCCTTTTTTCATATCTTTACCCAACCACACTCAACTACTTAGTTTTATGAACGTTTATAGAAGTCATTTTAAAGACATAAATTTTGACCCCGAAACAAAACTTATCGAGGTTATCTGGTCGCCTGAAAGTGCTGACTTAGACGAAGAAAGCTATAAAAATGACCTTTTAGCCTATCGAAAGGCTGCTCTTGAAAACCGTCCTACCTATGTTTTGGGCGATATGCGAGAGATGCGCTACGTAGTTTCACCCGAACTGCAAGATTGGGTCAATGAGGAAATTTTGCCTGCTGTTTTCGGTATGGGTACGATAGAAAGGGTTGCTTTTGTTGTGAGTGCCGACCTTATCGCCCAACTTGCCACCGAGCAAATCATGGAAGAAAGCACAGGTGCGAATTTCAATAGCCGTTATTTCGAAACGCGCGAGGAAGCCATAGCGTGGCTGCTACAATAGTTTCGAGATTGCCCTTTGCGTTTTGTAGAGGGCAATTTGTGATTTTTTAAATACAAAAATATAACTACTTTTTTGAAATTTACGACTAAAATTGTATCGGACAACGAATACTTTGGTAGCCTTTCTTTTTTCTAAAATCATAAGGGGGGCAAAAAGCGAGGGTCAGTTCGTAGGTGCTACCGCGATTGACTACGCCGCCGATATTTTGTTCGTAAGCAAAACCGATTTGCCATTGTTCATATTTCCAACCCAAAATAAGGGCGATATTGTGCGAAGGCAGGGTAGGCAAAAAGAAGCCGCGATAGCCCAGTCCGCCCAAAAACTGTTGGATTTGAAACGTATTTTGGAGGTCTAATTTGTGAAAAGAACGCTGCCTTTCATAAAGAAGCGCAGGGAGGTAGTGCGTCTGGTAGGCTATTTCCAATTTCGCGCCCCCATGGAGGGCGTAGCGAATGGGCGTTTGCCTATTTTTCAGCCCTAAATTTTGCGTTTGCTCTACTTCGTTCCATTGCAATTCTAAAAGAGAAAAAAGAGCCGTTCCTACCCAAAATTTTTCGGTATAGAGCGCACCTGCGGCGTGTAGTCGGACTTGGTGCTGCCTTTGTGTAAGGGCTTGCAGGGGGTCTTGCGTTGGATTGCCTGAAAGGATTGCATCTTCAAAAAGTAGGTTTGCGCCTCTTGAAAAAGTGTAGGAAGGGGAAAGTGCCGCCGCTATCATTACCTTACGCGACACCTGAAAATGGTAGGCATAGGTAGGGCTAAGGCTAAGTTGCGAACCTAACTGATGGCTGACCTGTTTGAGAAGAAGCCCCAAGCCCCCTTTGTTTTCGCCTAAGTTCAATTCGGCACTTGCCAAAGTGGTCTGATAGCCATTTCTACCGACTTCGAGCCACTGCGCTCTGTGTGCAATTCCGAAGCGATAGTAGGGGACAATACCCGTAAAGGCAGGGTTGAGGTGCGAAGGAAGGGCATAAAATTGGGTCAGTTGGCTCTCTTGTGCAGAAAGCGGAAGGCTGAAAAAGAAAAGAAAGGGCAGCAGAAAAACGACAAAAGAGAGCAGTTTTTTTATCATCATAAAGTTGGTAGGCAAATAGTCTAAATCCCTTTTTGAGTAGGAATTTCAAAAAAAAGTCGCATACTTGATTTGGCAAAGGCGTAGAAACGAAAACTTTGGTGGCAGGTAGAAAGAGCAGCAGCGAGAGAAGCGACGCTTTTTGTCTATCGCCACAACAAAAATACGCAAAAAACGCTACTTTTGTGGCGGCGAAAGGTTTTTGGGGCTTTTCTCTTTCAAAAATAATAAATAACAAATCATATTTTTTAAAGCGATATTATGTTTGCTGGAAACTTTAAAATTGGCGTTTTAGGTGGGGGGCAACTTGGGAAGATGCTGCTCCAACAGGCTGCCAATTACAACCTCTCTATCAAAATTTTAGACCCTGATGCGGCTGCGCCTTGCAAAGATTTGGCGCGTGAATTTGTGCAGGGTAGCCTGCAAGATTACGAAACCGTCTTAGCTTTTGGTGCTGATTGTCAGGTGGTTACGATAGAAATTGAAAGCGTCAATACGGAAGCCTTAGCGGAATTAGAAAGACGTGGGGTGCAGGTTTTTCCACAGCCTGCTCAAATTGCCCTGATTCAAGACAAGCGTTTGCAGAAGACCTTTTACGAGCAGCACCAGATTCCGACAGCTCCCTTTGTGCTGATTGACAATAAAGCACATTTGTTAGACTTTTTAGAAAAAAATCCAAATCATTTTCCTTGTGTCCAAAAACTTGGAAAAGACGGCTACGACGGCAGGGGGGTGCAAATTTTAAACCACTTAGCAGAGGCACGTGAAAAGGGGTTCGACGCGCCTTCTCTTTTGGAAGCCAAAGCCGACATCAAGACCGAAATTGCGGTGATGGTAGCACGCAACCCGAAGGGCGAAACGGCGGTTTTTCCTGCCGTAGAAATGGTCTTCGACCCGATTCACAACTTAGTGGATTATCTGCTTGCGCCTGCCCAAATTGAAGCCCAACTCGAAACAAAGGCACGCGAATTGGCGCAAAAAGTAGCCGACCGATTGGGTATCATTGGGGTCTTGGCAGTGGAAATGTTTATGACGAAAGATAACCAAATTTGGGTCAATGAAGTAGCTCCGCGCCCACACAATAGCGGACATGCAACGATAGAAGGCAATTTTACCTCTCAATACGAACAACACCTTCGCACCCTGCTAAATCTCCCTTTGGGCGATACTGCCTTGCGCTCCCCTTCGGCAATGGTCAATCTTTTGGGGGCAGAAGGGCATCAAGGTAAGGCGCATTACGAAGGCATGGCTCAAATTTTGGCACAAAAGGGCTTCTATGTTCACCTTTACGGAAAGGCACAGACACGCCCTTGGCGCAAGATGGGACACGTAACCATTTTGGCAGAAGAGGCGGCAGAGCTTGCCCAAAAGGTGGCGTTTGTCAAACAGCACTTGCGCGTAGTGGCACAGGAATAGGAACTTTTGCGCCTATGATGAAGTTGGGAATGGTATCATTTTTTACACAGTAAGCCTACACAGTAAGCCTACACAATAAGACTACACAGTAAGAAAGGACACCTCAAAATCGCGCCCCCATTTTCTGATAGCTCGTTGCGCCCTTCAAAGGATTTTGGGTGCGAAAAATTACTCGATTGAAAAGCAGTATTTTCCCTTTTTTTTGTATTTTTGGGAAAGTAGGCAAAAAAATGCCTTCACAAAGGGGCTTTCAGCGCGAAAAGCCCTTCAATAGACCTCAAAAGCCTTTAAACAGCCTTTTAATATGGATAAAAATGATGCTTTGCCACCCGAATCTTCTGCCTCCAAATCGGACAAAAACGAAAAAAAGGAGCTTATTGCACGTGAAGATTTCATAAAGGCGACCAAATTACACAAGTTTAGGATGGAAATGGTAGCGGATATGTTGATGAATTTCATGAAACTTTCCAACGCCAACGACCTTTACGACCAATTATACGACAACAAAGGCTACGATTTTATTCAGGCTTTTTTCGAAACCTTGCAAATTAGGGGTATCGTATCCGAAGAAGACCTCAAAAGGATTCCCAAGACGGGGGGCTTTGTTGTGGTTTCGAATCACCCCTTTGGCGCGATTGATGGGCTTATGATGGTCTTGATTTTGGCAAAAGTTCGCCCTGATTTGCGTGTGATGGCAAATTTTTTACTCTCACGCATAGAGCCGATTGCCGATTATTTTATCTCCGTCAATCCGCTCGAAACGCACCAGCAGGTGCAGTCGAGTGTAGGGGGTATGAAGGCTGCCTTGCTGCATTTGCGCGAAGGCAAGCCTTTGGGCATCTTCCCCGCAGGCGAGGTTTCGAGCTATCAGCCTGATTCAAAGACGGTTAGCGATAGGGAGTGGCAAGTTTCGGCTATCAAACTTATCAAAAAAGCAGGCGTGCCTGTTGTGCCGATGTACTTTCAGGGCAGCAATAGCCGTATTTTTCACCTCTTGGGCAAAATTCACCCCTTGTTGCGGACGGCAAGCCTTTCGCGCGAAATGTTTGCTAAAAAAGGCGAAGAAGTGCGCGTGCGCATCGGACACCCGATTTCGGTAAAAGACATTGCCGTTTTTGAAGATGTCCATCGCTTAGGGCGTTTTTTGCGTGCCAAATCTTATGCCTTGGGGTCTGCCTTAGAAGTCAAGCGTTTCTACCTGCCTTCTTTTCGCTTTCCTACCAAACCAGAGTCGATTGCACCGCAACTCCCTTTGGAAACCTTAGTGTCTGAAATTGAAGGACTTAGAGAAAAAAACTTGCTCTTTACCCAACAAAACTACGAGGTCTTTATTGCCACTTCCGAAGAAATTCCGAACATCTTACACGAATTGGGCAGATTGCGCGAACTCACTTTCCGAGAAGTGGGCGAGGGGACAAACAAAGGCGAGGATTTAGATGAGTATGATTTGTATTACCACCACCTTTTTATTTGGGATAAGGAGGCGAAGTCTATCGTAGGCGCGTATCGAATGGGCAAAGGCGATTTTATCCTAAACCGCTACGGAAAAAAGGGTTTTTATTTAAGTACGCTTTTTAAAATGAAAGGCGAACTGCTCAATCGCCTGCCACAGAGCATCGAGCTGGGGCGTTCCTTTATTTTGAAGGAGTATCAGCAAAAAAGGCTGCCACTTTTTTTACTTTGGCGTGGTATTTTATTCTTTTTATTGCACAATAAAGAGTACCGTTATTTGATTGGTCCCGTTAGCATTAGCAATGCCTACTCGAAGGTTTCGCGCAGTCTTATCGTGCATTTTATCCAACAACATTATTTCGACTATGATTTGGCAGCACAAGTAAAGCCGCGAAAAAGGTTCAAACCCGACTTCAACAACCTCGACATGGAGGGCTTGCAGGAGGTAATGAGCGACCTTTCCAAACTCGATAAAATCCTTTCCGACATCGAGCCTTTGGGCTTTACTGTTCCGATTTTACTAAAAAAATATATCCAACAAAATGCCAAAATTATAGCCTTCAACGTCGACCCTAAGTTTAATGATGCCTTAGACGGACTCATGATTTTGGACGTAAATGAAGTGCCTGCCAGCACGATTGACAATTTGAAAAAGGAAATGGACTTGTAGTTTATTTTAATTTTTGCTTCAATTCAAATAGGGGCAATGCAAGGGCTTGTCCCTATTTGAAAAGGCTATTTCTTTTGCGCACCCAAAAAGGCGGCGAAGGTTTTAAGCCTTTTTTGTATCTTTTTAGCATAAATTTCCGTTTTCGCTTTGTAGTTTGCTCAAAAAGACTTATCTTCAATTCACAATTAAGCCATAGCGTGTGAAAGTATGCCTTCGGGCAATTTTACGCGCATTTTTCTACTAATCCCTACCTAAAAAAATACTGCCTTGAAGCTGTTTTACACCATCAAGTCAAAACTTGTGTTTGTTTTTGTTTTATTTTTTATTACAACAAGCAGCCTTATCGGAACAATTTGGTGGTATGATTATCGTATGCAGCACATCGAAACGCTGACGGGAGTCATCACGCACGTAGAACTCAACCTGAAACAGACCGACAAGGTAGAAAAGGATTTTTTCAGTGCCGAAGCCATCAATCCGCGTTTTTATCAGACTGGGCAGAGCCTGTATATAGACAAACACGCTCAACTTTTGCGCAAAATTGCCGAAGAATTGGACACTCTACGCAAGAGTGATTTTTTCCTGCGCCTCGATGGAGAATCGCATCATATAGATAGCCTACAAAAAGCCTTGTCTTTATATGATTCTACTTTCCAACTTTTAGTTAGAAAAATACACCAACGGGGCTTCAAAGAGTCGGGGCTGGAAGGGCAGATGCGCAAGCAGGTTCATGCCTTAGAAAATAGCTTGGAATTGAGTCCGATTTTGCCTATTTTGTTGATGGCGCGTCGGAATGAAAAGGATTTTATCTTGCGCAAAGAAATTCATTATGCCGAAAATGTGTATCGCTATGTGGCACAGGTGCGAAGGTATATCAATGAAAATATCAAAAATGAAACTGATAGGGCAAGACTTTTTGAGGCATTGAACCAATACGAACAGTTTTTTGTAGCCCTAACGGACATAGAGCGCGAAATGGGCTATGATAATAGCTTGGGAATTAGAGGAAAGTTGGAAAAGATGTCGCGCCAAATTGAGCAGAAAGCCGAAATGATGAATAGCCAAATTCATAAAAAAGCCAATCAGATTCGCAGCCAAATCAAAATGGTTTTACTATTAGTTGTCTTTTTTGGATTAACTATCAATGTCGTTTTGGGCTATTTTATCATACAAAAATTGGGCGAACCCTTGCAGCGCATCTCTGCCTCGATACACCAAATTGTGGCGGAAGATTTTGAAGACCATGTGCAGGTGGCGATTGTAAAAAGTCGAGATGAGATTGGGGAATTGGCAAAAGATTTGAATTATATGGTTGCCAATGTGCGCTTGCGTAGGAAGGAGATTTTAGAAAAAAACGCCGAATTGGAGCAGCAGAAAGAGGAAATTTTAGCCCAACAAGAACTTTTAGAGGCGCATAATGCCGATTTGGAGCAGCAAAAAGAAGAAATCCTGACCCAGCACGAACTTTTAGAACAGCAAACGCGCGAGGTGCAGGAAAAAAATGCCGAATTGGAGCAACAAAAAGAGGAAATTTTGGCACAGCACGAACTTTTGGAGCAGCACAACAGAGAAGTGCAGGAAAAAAACGCCGAATTGGAGCAACTCACCGAAGAAATTGGAGCGCAGCGCGATTTGCTTTCCGAGCAGTTTAGTTTGATAGAAAATAAAAATGAAGAATTAGAAGAACAGAAAAAAGTAGTACAAGTAAAAAATAGAAACATTACGGCAAGTATTCAATATGCCAAGCGCATACAAGAAGCTATGCTGCCTTCGCCTCAAAGCCTGCAAAAAATCTTGCCCCAGTCGTTTGTCTTTTTCAAACCGCGCGACATTGTCAGTGGCGATTTCTACTTTTTTATAGAGCAGCAGGGGAAAATCTTTTTAGCCGTAGCCGACTGCACAGGGCATGGCGTACCCGGTGCTTTTATGAGTGTTATTGGTACAAATTTGTTGATACAAACGATTCAATGGCGCAACATTTTGGAAGCGGATAAGATTTTGGAAGAGCTACACAAGGGCATGGTAGAATTTTTGAAACAATACGATACCGACAACCGCGACGGCATGGACATCGCCCTTTGTGTCATAGACCCCAAAAACAAAGACCTTTGTTTTGCAGGCGCGAAACGTCCCTTGCTCTACATACAAGACAACGAACTTTATCACATCAGGGGCAACAAAATCAGTATCGGCGGCATCAACCATCGAGTAGAGCATCAATACGACGCTTTTCATATTTCTTATGAAAAACCAACACAGTTTTACATCTTTTCAGATGGCTTAGAAGACCAATTTGGCGAGGTGCAAAACAAGAAATTTTCCCTACGTAGGCTCAAAGAAATTGTCCATCTGCACCAGCATCTGGAAATGAGCGAGCAGGAGCGCACCATCTCCCATGCCTTTCACCATTGGCTTGGCAAAGAGCGTCAGATTGATGACGTGCTTATGATGGGCTTTTTGCTACAATAAATAAAAATTTGGCTCAAACCCTAAGGGTCTTCAAGACCCTTAGGGTTTGAGCCTTGCTTCGGATAAGACCATGTCTTGACCCTATCTTGTGTGGTCTTGTGTTTATTTTCGCATTTTTCTCTCACATTTTTCTGTTGCCTTATTTTTTCTTGGGTGCAAATAATTTGCGAAAGTTGTCAAAGTTTTGCAATTTTGCAGGGAGGCGGCTTCGGTCGTTGGGGTATGAAAAGTTCTGATTTTGTATCCAAATGGCTTTATTTATCTTTTTGTTTAATTTCTTCTTTATTTGCTTACCTATTTGATAGTCTTATGTCTAAAAATGGCATTTCTGAAAAATACGAAATCGTTATCGGTTTAGAAGTACATGCGCAATTACGCACCCAAAGTAAAGCCTATTCAGGTGATAGCACCGAATTTGGAGTTGCCCCCAATAGTAATGTAAGTGTGCTTACGATTGCACACCCTGGCACTCTACCGCGTTTCAATGAGAAAGTCTTGGAGTATGCCGTAAAAATGGGAATTGCCTGTGGCAGCGAAATTACACGCTACAATGTCTTTGACCGTAAAAATTATTTCTATCCCGACCTTCCCAAAGGCTATCAAATTACACAAGACAAAACCCCCATTTGCAGAGGGGGCGCAATTAGAATTACCCTCCCTTCGGGGCAGGAAAAAGACATCGCCCTGACCCGTATTCACATGGAAGAAGATGCGGGCAAATCTTTGCACCTTGCCGAAGAACTTGATACCTTAGTAGATTTAAATAGAGCGGGCGTACCGCTTATAGAAATTGTTACCGACCCCATTCTACGAACACCCGAAGAAGCCTATTGGTATCTGACCGAAGTGCGCCGTTTGGTGCGCTATCTCGACATTTGCGATGGCAATATGGAGGAGGGTTCTATGCGTTGTGATGCCAATATTTCTGTAAGATTGAAAGGCGAAACGGCATTTAGAACGCGCGTAGAAGTTAAGAATATGAACTCTTTTCGCAACGTAGAACGGGCTATTATCTTCGAGGCAAAACGTCAGATTGAGGCTTATGAAGCAGGCGAAACCATCAAGGGCGAAACCCGTATGTTTGATGCGCCCACAGGCAGCACTTACAGCCTAAGAAACAAAGAATCTTTAAACGACTATCGTTATTTTTGCGAGCCTGATTTACAGCCTGTTATTGTTTCGGAGGAATACCTAACGGCGATAAAATCACAAATGCCTGCGCTGCCACGTGAGCTAAAAGAAAAGTTTATCAATCAGTACGGTCTTTCAGACTATGATGCCAATGTTTTAGTAGATATAAAAGAAACAGCACTTTATTTTGATGAAGTTTGTAAATCTTTATCTACGCCTGCTCAATACAAAGCGGCTGCAAATTGGCTCACTGTTCCCGTAAAATCTTATCTCAATGAGCAAGCCATTGGAATGGAAGAATTTACGCTGCCTGCCTCCAAAATTGTAGAATTGGTAAAATTGGTAGAAAGCAATCAGGTTAGTTTTTCTATTGCGGCTCAAAATCTTTTTCCTGCTTTAATTGCAGACCCTACTGCAAAGGCAGAAGAAAAGGCAAAAGAATTAGACCTTATCCAAACCAGCGATATAGATGCCATCACGCCCATTATAGACGAAATTTTAGCCGCCTACCCTGCAAAAGTAGCCGAGTATAGAGCAGGTAAAAAGGGCATTATAGGTATGTTTATGGGTGAGCTAAGACGCAAGACGCAAAATAAAGTAGACCCCAAAACAGCCAGCAGCTTGATTGAAAAGCGGTTGGAAGAGGTCTAAAAAATATGACCTTTCTCGAAAAAATATCTCCATCTCAAATCCAACTTAACCCTTTTTGATATGTATAATCAACCCATGTTGCGTCCTGATGCCTTGCAAGGCAAAACCATCTTAGTTACAGGTGGAGGCACAGGTTTAGGCAAATCCATGACGCAGTATTTTTTAGAATTGGGCGCAAATGTCATCATTTCAAGCCGAAAGTTAGACGTTTTGAGTGAAACCGCGCGAGAATTAGAAGCCCAAACAGGAGGCAAGGTCTTGGCGGTAGCCTGTGATGTGCGCAACTACGAAGAGGTAGAAACGGCGATAGCACAAGGCATTGAGCGTTTTGGTAGGATTGATGGGGTAGTTAATAATGCAGCAGGGAATTTTATTAGCCCTACTGAACGTCTTTCAAATCGCGCCTTTGATACCATCGTCGACATTGTCTTGAAGGGTAGCTACAACGTAACTTTGGCGTTGGGCAAAAAATGGATTGCGGCAGGCGAAAAAAATAAAGCCATCTTGAATATCGTAACCACTTATGCCGCCACAGGTTCGGGCTATGTTGTTCCTTCGGCGACGGCAAAAGCAGGCGTAGTAGCCCTAACACGTTCCTTAGCAGTGGAGTGGGCAAAATATGGCATCAGAAGCAACGCCGTTGCGCCCGGTCCTTTTCCTACAAAAGGAGCTTGGGAGCGTCTTCTACCCGGCGATTTACAGGAATTGTTTAATCCAGAAAAGCGCGTACCCGTAGGGCGCGTCGGTGAGCATCAAGAATTGGCAAATTTGGCGGCTTATCTGATGTCGGATTTTTCGGGTTATATCAATGGCGAGGTTATCACCATAGATGGCGGCGAAGTTTTGCAGGGCGCAGGGCAGTTTAATATGCTTTCACAGATTCCAAAAGAAATGTGGGATATGTTTGAGCAAATGACGCGCAGTGCCAAAAGCAAATAATATAGCATCACAAGCTCAATTTTATACACAACCCCAAGAATTTCTAAAATGCTTGGGGTTATTTTTTGGCTTCTTTTCTTAAAAAATCTTATTTTTACGAAAAACTGACAGAGCGGCTGTGTATTCGGTCAGATGCCAAAAATTGTCTTGCGTGGCAATACGTATCTGAAAATTTTTGTGGTTTTTTGCTATAATAAGTAGCTATCAGCAACAAAAGTATGACGTGATACTCCTACTAAAAAACTTTGTAACTTTGTGAAATATGAAGCAAAACGAAATGAAAACATTGAAAACCATAGACTTGTTTGCAGGAATTGGAGGAATACGGTTAGGATTCGAAACGTGGGGCTGTAAAAATGTTTTTACTTCGGAGTGGGACAAAGACGCTCAAACGATGTACGAGGCAAATTTTGGAGAAAAACCTTTTGGCGATATTACGGCAATAAGCCCCAATGATATACCCGACCACGATATTTTGTTGGCAGGCTTTCCTTGTCAGCCCTTTTCTATTATCGGAAATATGCAAGGTTTTGCCGATACAAGAGGAACGCTTTTTTTTAACATCGAGGAGATTTTGCGTGTGAAACAACCTTATGCTTTTTTGTTGGAAAACGTCAAACAACTTCGCTCCCACGACAACGGCAGAACCTTTCAAGTCATTTTAGAAAAGTTAAAATCGTTGGGCTATTTCTTGCATCATACTATACTCAACGCCTTAGATTTTGGCTTGCCTCAAAAAAGAGAAAGAACCGTAATTATTGGTTTTAAAGAAAATATTCGGTTTTCATTTCCCAAACCGACAGGAACATTTATTTCGCTTTCAGAAATTTTAGAACCTGAAAATCAAATTGATAAAAAATATTTTGCTTCAAAAGATATTGCGGAAAAACGCATTGAAAAATTAAAAGCAGAGCCTTTTTATCCTTCTGTTTGGCACGAAAACAAAGGTGGTAACATTTCAGTATTGCCCTTTTCTTGTGCATTAAGGGCAGGTGGTTCTTACAATTATTTGTTGGTAAATGGAAACCGAAGACTAACCGAGAGAGAAATGTTAAGATTGCAGGGTTTTCCCGAAAATTTTATCATCAATGTTAGTTATACGGCAATGCGAAAATTGACGGGCAATAGTGTAGCCGTACCCGTTTTTAGAGCCGTAGCCAAACAAATGATAGAGGCAATGCAAGATAAAAAAGTAAAAGGTTTGAAGAACAAAATTCAAAACGTACTTTGGAAAACAAACTAAAAATATTAACAAACTCTTCCTTTTTCTCAAAACAACTATCAAACTCACGACTCAATGATAAACAACTACTCACTTCCTCCACACCTGCCTGCTCCTCAATATGAATTGATTTATGAAGCGCAGGTTTCGCCCCAAGACGCATTGCGTATTTATTATCTGCCCGAAAGTAGGGTAATCATTACCCGAAGTGTGGGCTTTGTTTTTGGAGAAGAACTAAAAAAATTTCTTAATGAAATTATTATTTTTATGCAAAAAAGAAAGCTCAATAAACTCATCGTAGATTTGACTTACCGCGAGCCTTATACGGACGAAGACCAGCAATGGATAGATAATAATTGGTTTCCGCGTGCCTTAGCCGCAGGGCTTACTCACTTTGGTTATGTTGTGGCGAAGGATTTGTTTATGCAATTTTCCGCCGAAGAGATTTTGGAGCGTAGGAAAGGAAGCGTTACCCTTGCGCCTTTTGGCGAATTGGAGGCTGCCCAAAAATGGATTGCAGCGTTTTAAAAGTATAAAAAATAAAATACAAAAATGAACATCTTAGGTATCATTCCCGCGCGATACGCCTCCACGCGCTTTCCTGCAAAAATGTTGGCACAGATGGGGGATAAGTTGCTTATCGAGCGCACTTTTACGCAGGCACAAAAGGCAGAAAGTCTTACTTCGGTTTGGATTGCGACAGATGACCAACGCATCTTCGAGCCTGTGCAAAGATTTACTTCGCAGGTAGTCCTAACCCAAGATACACACCCCAGCGGAACAGATAGGTGCTTTGAAGCACTCCAAAAAATAGAAGCCCAAACACAAATAAAGTTTGATTTTGTTATCAATATTCAGGGGGACGAGCCTTTTATCGAGCCTGCCCAAATAGACCTTTTGGCGAGCCTCCTACAAACTGACACCCAAATTGCGACTATGGCAACGCCTATAAAAGACCAAGCCGATATTTTCAACCCCAATGTCGTCAAGGTAGTAAGAAAGGCAAACGGCGAGGCACTTTATTTTAGCCGCAGTCCGCTGCCTTTCGTGCGCGACAAAAGTCCGAATGAGTGGTTAGAGGCTGCTACTTTCCTCAAACATGTGGGCATTTATGCGTATCGAAGCGATATTTTGGCACAAATTACTGCACTTGCTCCGTCTTCTTTGGAAAAAAGCGAGGCTTTGGAACAGCTCCGTTGGCTCGAAAATGGCTACCGAATTGCCGTTGGCGTTTCAAATTATACCAGCATTGGCATCGATACGCCCGAAGATTTGGAAAAAGTGTGTCCGCTTTTTGAGAAATAGTCCATAGGCGATAACGTCAAATTCTAAGCAATCATTTATTTTGTAGGGACAACGCCTTGCGTTGTCCTAAATTAGATTGAAATAAAATGATGTTTTCAGATTCAAAAACAGACAAAGCCAAATTTTATTTTGTTTTCAATTTGAGAATGAGGCTCTTTATTCAGACCCAAAAAACATGCTACCTATTTATTTCATCAGCAGCATAACGAAAAAGTGCTTGCTTTGTGCAGACTTAATAGCACTTTCCTTGTCTTACGCAGAAAGCTCACAGAAAGTACAAAAGCCAAAATTATGCACAAAACAGACTGCCTTTTTTTATGAAGCATAACGTTAGACACACTATTTTACGCTGTTTCGTTACGCAGTGCCTCTATTTGTTCAACTGTTAAGCCCGTGTATTTAGCAATTTTTTCAATAGGCTCGTTATCAAGCAACATTTTCTTCGCAATCTCAAAGGCTTTACGATTTTCAATCTTGGCAACGGTTACTCTGGCAGCCTCTTTGTTTTTTGCTTTTGTTCGTTCTTCGGGGCTTAGGTTATCAAAACTTATCAACTCTACGGCTTTCCTAATACCCTCGTGTTTTGTATTCAAAACAGGTCTTTCAGGACTGTGGATAGACTGATAAATTAAGTCTAACCAGTCTCGGATTTGTTGGGGTGTATCTTTTTCGGGGTGGTTAGGATTTAGACAAACTAACTGATGTCCATACAAATCTCTTATCTCTCCTTTTAGGTTTTGAGGGTTGAGGTTCATAAGCAAAACTTCGTCTAAAATGGGCTTGCCATTTTTTTCGCTAATAGTGTAAGGTGCAGTCAAAATCACTATCATATAAACGGTTTGGTCTATATTGTACTCTTT